>NZ_JBBEBZ010000171.1:0-71165 GCF_040882075.1 Nitriliruptor sp. | reverse complement strand
CCGCGAGTTCGAGCAGATGGAGATGGAGTTCTTCGTCGAGCCCGGCACCGACGAGGACTGGCACCAGTACTGGATCGACGCGCGGATGGATTGGTACACCGACCTCGGCATCCGCCGCGAGAACCTGCGCATCCGCGAGCACGACGAGGACGAGCTGTCCCACTACGCCAAGCGGACCGTCGACGTCGAGTACTACTTCCCGGACGGCTCGATGGGCTGGTCCGAGCTCGAGGGTCTGGCCAACCGCACCGACTTCGATCTCAAGGCCCACAGCGAGGCGTCCGGCAAGGACCTGACCTACTTCGACCAGGCCGGCGACCGGCGCTACACGCCCTACGTCATCGAACCGGCGGCCGGCGCGACGCGGGCGACCCTGGCGTTCCTCTTCGACGCCTACCGGGTCGAGCAGGCTCCGGACGCCAAGGGTCAGATGCAGGAACGGACCGTCCTCAAGCTCGACAAGCGCCTGGCGCCCTACAAGGTCGCGGTGTTGCCGCTGTCGAAGAAGGACGAGCTCACCCCCGTCGCCCGCGAGGTCTTCGACGCGGTCAAGGTCGAGTGGATGGCCGACTACGACGAGACCCAGGCCATCGGGCGCCGCTACCGCCGTCAGGACGAGATCGGCACCCCGTACTGCGTGACGGTCGACTTCGACACCATCGAGGACCGTGCCGTCACCGTCCGGGACCGCGACACCATGGCGCAGGACCGCGTGTCGATCGACCGGCTCGTGGGGTACCTGTCGGAGCGGCTCGGCCGAGCCTGACCCGTCCGAACCTGACCCGGCCGACCCGCGGTGTCCGTCCCGGTCACGGCGCGGACGCCGGGGTCAGTACGGGCTGCGGTGGCGCCAGTCGTCGCCGAGGTCGTCGCCGCGGAGCAGCTCACGCCGGATCGCGGCGACGTCCGCGTCCAGCTTGGCGATCCGGCCGGTGAGGCCGGCCGAGGCGCGCACCAGCGTGGCCACCCCGATCAAGCAGGTCCCGACGCCGAAGGTCACCACCCAGATCAGGACCGCCAGCACGAGCTCGTCCTGGCGCAGGAGCCAGGTCCCGACGCCGATCCCCGCGAGCCCGGTCCCGTAGGCGACGATCGTCGCGGCGCGGCCAGCGGCGCGCAGCTCGGTCGGGGTGGGGACGTCGTCCACGCGGCTGCCTCGTGCTCGGGGGAGCGCAGTGTGGCCGACGTTCGAGCTGGGCGCAGGGGTACGCTCGTGGTCTGCCGGGAGGGTCCGAGGTGGCGGAGCAGGAGCGGGAGCTCGACCTCGATGCGGCCGTGAGCCGGCTCGAGGACGTGCTGCTCGCGCTGCCGGTGCACCGGGCGCTGCCGGACCTCGACCAGCTGCTCGCTCGGGCCGGGGTCCCGCGCGAGCTGCTGCACCGCGACGATCGCGCTCTGAAGGTGCTCACCGAGGCGGTCCTCGCGCGGCCCCTCGCCGACGTCGACGCCGTCGGGCAGGTGCGGACCGAGGTCGAGCTGCTCGCCCTCGAGGTCGAGGTGCTCGGCGACCGTCTCGCCGACCCGGCGACCACGGCGGTCGAGGTCGAACGGGCCGCCGCTCGGCTCGCTGACGTCCGTCACCGCCTCGAGCAGCTCCGCGACCAGCTCTGACGCGATCCGGTCAGAGGTCGGTGAGCTCGCGGCCGGTCCAGCGCCGGAACGCGTGGCGCTGCTGCCCCGTCGGGTCCTCCCGAGCGACGAGCTGGCGACCTGGTCGTGGCTGGCCGAGCGTGACGGGCAGCGTCAGCAGCCGGGGGCCGCGGAGGACGCTCACCTCGACGCGGTCGCCGGCGTCGTACCCGCGGAGCGCGGCGGTCAGCTGCCCGCGCTCGACCCGCTGGCCGGCGATCGCGACCAGCTCGTCACCCCCGGTGAGGCCGGCTCGCCACGCGGGGCGGTCGCGTAGCACGGTGGCGAGCGTGATCCCGGTGTCCGTCTCGGTCGTCACGACCCCGAGGTCGGGCGCCGTCGGACCGTCGTCGACCTTCCAGCGCAGGCCGACCGCTGCGACGACCTCGTCCTCGAGATCGGGGAGGCCGGGTGCGCCCACCCGCGCGTCCGCCAACGCGGCCAGGTCGTCACCGCACACCTCGCGGATCGCGCCGAGGACGTGGGCTTCGAAGTAGCCGTCCGGCGAGCCGGCGTGCCGTTCCCAGAGCAGGCGGAGGACCTCGTCGAGGCCGTCACCGGAGGGGTCGGCGTCGCGCAGTCGCAGGTCCAGCTCCGCGGCCACGAGCGCACCGTGGGCGTAGTAGTCGGTGGTCACGTTCGGGGTGTTCTCGTCGCGGACGTAGTGCTTGGTCCACGCCTCGAACGACGCCTGCCGGAGGGCCTGCCGGTGGGCGCCCGGGGTGTCGAGGACCTGCTGGTAGGTGTCGCGGACCGAGTCGAGGTACCGGCGCGGCGTCCACACCCCTGCGCGGGTCGGCAGCAGCTCGTCGTAGTAGGCGGTCCAGCCCTCGGCGACCCACAGCGAGGGGGAGTGGGTCGGTCCTTCGTGGTCGGGCCGCACGAGCGCTGCGGGGACCAGCCGCTTGACGTTCCACAGGTGCAGGTACTCGTGCGCGACGAGCGCCTGGAACCGGGTGTACAGCTCGTCGTCGGTGAAGACGCGGACCGGGATCAGGAGCACGGCACCATCGCGGTGCTCGAGCCCGCCACCGCCGGTGTCCCAGCCGGTGCACAGGAAGGTGTAGCGCTCGGTCGGTAGATCGCCGCCGAAGAGCGCGACCGCGGCTCCACCGATCGCCGCGGCGTCGCGCGCGATCCGGTCGAGGCCGCGGCCGGGGTGTCCGCCGTGGCCAGCCCACACGAACGTGTGCGGGACGCCGGCCACCTCGAAGTCGACCGACGGGTGGTCGCCCACCTCGAACGCGCTGTCGATGAGGTGGTCGCGGCCGTCGGCGACGGTCGTGTGCGGCTCGCCGGAGGGCGGGAGCAGCGACCACACCTGGTGGCCGTCCGGGGTCGGCGGGATGGTGACGTGGTGGGGCCGGTCGGCGCCGTCCTCGACGGTGATGAACGTCGCGGCGGGGACGAGCAGCGCGTGGTGGTCGTCCACGTGGTTGGTGCGGACCGTGAGCTCGTTGGCGTACAGCTCGTAGTCCACCTCGACCGGACCCGCGGCGTCGTCGGGGAGCCGCCACGAGGTGCGGCTGTCCATGGCGACCGGCAGCTCCCGTCCCGCCGCATCCGTCGCCGAGATGGACTGCACGTGCCGGGCGTAGTCGCGGACCACGTAGCTGCCCGGGGTCCAGACCGACAACACGAGCCGGGCGCCGGGCGCCAGGTCCTCGGGGACGGTGAGCCGGACCCGAACGAGGTGGTGGACCCGGTCGGTGAGACCGACGAGGTAGCGGATCGGCCCGGGGGAGGTGGGCGCGGCAGCAGGCTCGGGGGACACGTGGTGGCTTCTGTCGGGGCGGGTCGCCGAGGCTAGCCAGGCCCACCGGAGCGCTACCGTCCGGGCTCGGACCGTGGCGACCCGCCGGTCGCTCCGATCACGCCCCTCGAGGACAGGTACGCACGTGGCCGAGCTCCCCATGGCCGATCGACACGAGACCGTCCTGCCGCCTCCGCCGGACGCTGCCCGTGAGGCGCTCGCGTCCGCGCTGGCGACCGATCCGGACACCCAGCTGACCGCCCTGTCGGCCGTCGTCGCCGACCACCCGACCCTCGTGGCCGGGTGGGCCGAGCTGGCCGCCCGCGGCCGCGAGCCCATCGAGCGCTACGCCTACGCGCGGGTCGGGTACCACCGGGGGCTCGACGCGCTGCGTGCCTACGGGTGGGGCGGGCGTGGCTTCGTGCGCTGGTCGACCCCGTCGAACCGGCCGTTCCTGACCTGCCTGGTCCGGTTGCAGCGTGCGGCGCAGGAGATCGGCGAGACCAGCGAGGTCGAACGCATCGCCGGCTTCCTGCTCGAGCTCGACCCGGACTGGGACGACGCGAACCTGAGCTGACGGGAGCGGGACGGTGGCGGGACGGATCCTGCGCGACGACGTCGAGGCGCTCCGGCGCCAGGCGGACATCGTGCAGGTCGTCGGCGACTACACCACGCTGAAGCGCGCCGGCCGGTCCTTCAAGGGGCTGTGCCCGTTCCACACCGAGCGCACCCCGTCGTTCCACGTCACGCCCGGCGAGAACTTCTTCCACTGCTTCGGGTGCGGAGCGTCGGGCGACCTCTACGACTTCCTCCAACGCATCGAGGGGCTCGACTTCCCCGAGGCGGTCGAGGCCCTGGCCCGCCGCGTCGGTTTCACCCTCCGCTACGAGGAGCTGACCGCCAAGGACCGGCGCGCTCTCGGCCAGCGCACCAAGCTGGTCGACGTCACGAGGGCGGCGCTCGAGTTCTTCACGGCCCAGCTGTACGCGGACGAGGGCCAGGTGGCGCGTGATTACCTCAAGGAGCGCGGGTTCGGACGGGACGACGCCGAGCGCTTCGAGCTCGGGTACGCCCCGAACGCGTGGGACACGCTCTCGCTCACCCTGAAGGACGAGGGCATCCGGCCCGAGGACCTGATCGAGACCGGCCTGTCGGTCAAGAACGACCGGGGTGGTCTCCGCGACCGGTTCCGCGGTCGCCTGATCTTCCCGATCCACGACCCCGGCGGTGACGTCATCGGCTTCGGCGGGCGGGTCCTGCCGGGGCTCGACTACGGCGACTTCGACCCACCGAAGTACCTCAACTCCGCCGAGACCCCCCTCTACAAGAAGAACCGGGTGCTCTACGGCGTGCCGCAGGCCCGCGCCGACATCGTCCGGGCCGAATCGGTGCTGATCTGTGAGGGCTACACCGACGTGATGGGCCTGCACCAGGCCGGGTTCGGGAACGCCGTCGCCACCTGCGGGACCGCGGTGGGGGTCGAGCACCTCCGCGCTGTCGCCCGCTACGCCAAGCGCGTGGTGTTCGCCTTCGACGGGGACGCTGCCGGCGTGAAGGCCGCCGAGCGCGCCTGGGAGGCCGCCACCGAGCTCGCCTCGACGTCGGGGGTCGGGACGGCGCTCGAGCTCCGCGTCCTCGCGCTGCCCGACGGACAGGACCCGGCGGACGCGGCCCGGGAGCTCGGGGTGGACGGGATGCGCCAGCTGGTCGACGACGCGTTGCCGGTCGTGCCGTTCGTGCTCCGTCACCGGCTCGCCGACGCTGACCTGTCGACCGAGGGGGGTCGCACGGCGGCGCTCCACGAGGCCCTCGAGATCCTGCAGCGGGAGCCGGACGCGGACCTGCGACGCGAGTGGGCACGCACCGAGGTCGCCGCGGGCATCGGGCTGGCCTACGACTTCGTCGCGCGCTCCGCCGCGCGCCAGGGCATCGACCTCGACCGGCACCAGGGCGTCGCGGCGACCCCCGTCGCGCGCCGGACCACGGCCACGACCGGGGCGAAGCTCGACCGAGCCCAGGTGCAGCGCGAGCGAGACGTGCTCCGTGTGGCGCTCCAGCACCCCGAGCTCCTGCCCGACGAGTGGGAGGAACTGACCGAGGACGACCTGAGCCACCCCGTCGCCCGGGCCGTGTTCGTGACCATCCGCGACGCTGGTGGCCCGGACGCCGGGGCCAACGCCGTCGTCGCGGCTGCCGCCGACGACGACCTGCGCGCCACCATCCGGGGGTTGGCCGTCGAGGAGGAACCCGTCCCCATCGACGCGGACACGGCCGCGTGGCGGGTCCGCACGCTGGTGGCGCTCCGCGTTGAAGCCGAGACCAAGCGCCTCCGCGAGCGGCTGCAGACCCTCCATCACACCCGCGACCGGGACGAACTGATGGACGTGCAGCGGCAGTTGGCGACCCTGGAGCAACGTCGCCGCACGCTCACGACGGTGATCGACCCGGTCTGATCGATGCGGTCTGATCGGTCCGGGCCGATCGGCGCGGCCGCGAGGCCACAGCGAGGCGGCGGCCGACCGCCCGCACGGTGGCCGGCCGGAGCGCGGTCGAGTGCGGGCCGTGCGCGACGAGCCGCCCGCCTCGGAACGCTCCGCCCGGTCGGCGACCGGCTCGTTACAGTCGTCGCGGTCCGACCGGAGGGGTACGGCCGTGGGAGCCAGCGGGGTTGGCGCACCGCCGCGAGGTGGGGGGCCATCCCGCACGGAGACGCCCGAGCGACCGCTCGCTGGCGTGATCGACCTCGCCGGCCGCGATGCGATCCTCCGGGCGCCAGCGGTCACCGACCTGCTCGACACCGGCGCCGCCCGCGGGTTCGTGACGACCCGCGAGGTCGCGACCGCGCTGCGCGACGCGCGCCTGGATGCCTCGAGCGCCGTCGCCATCGGTGCGTTCCTGCGGCGCCAGGGCATCGCGCTCGTCGACGACGGGGACCTGCGCGCCAGCGATGGGCCGCCCCGTGCCGACACCGCCACGGGGGTCGACGCCGTCCGGCTGTACCTCAACGAGATCGGCCGCGTCGACCTGCTGTCCGCCGGGGACGAGGTCGACCTCGCCAAGCGGATCGAAGCTGGCGTCCAGGCGTCGACCATCCTCGATTCGCTCGAGCACCTCGACCCCGAGCAGCGGGCGCGCCTGCGTCGGATCGAGCGGCTCGGCCGTCGCGCCAAGGGCGAGCTGATCGAAGCCAACCTCCGACTGGTCGTGTCGATCGCCAAGCGCTACGTCGGCCGGGGCCTGCTGTTCCCCGACCTGATCCAGGAGGGCAACCTCGGCTTGATGCGGGCGGTCGACAAGTTCGACCCCACCCGCGGGTACAAGTTCTCGACCTACGCGACCTGGTGGATCCGGCAGATGATCAGCCGCTCCATCGCCGACCAGTCCCGGACCATCCGCATCCCGGTCCACCTGGTCGAGACCATGAACAAGATCAAGAAGGTCGAGCGACAGCTGGTCCAGACGCTCGGCCGCGAACCGACCGTCGAGGAGGTGGCACGGGCCTGCGAGCTCGAGGTCGAACGGGTCGAGGAGTTCCGCCGGCTGGGGGTCGACCCGACCTCGCTCGACGCGCCGGTCGGGGACGAGGGTGACGCCTCGATGGGAGAGCTGATCGAGGACGCCAACGCCGAGGTGCCGGTCGAGGCAGCGGCCTACCTGCTCCTCCAGCAGCACCTGTCGACGGTGCTCGAGGAGCTCTCCGACCGCGAACGCACCGTCATCGAGCGTCGCTTCGGACTCCGGGACGCGCAGCCGCACACCCTGGAGCAGGTCGGTGCCGAGCTCGGCCTCACCCGGGAGCGCATCCGGCAGATCGAGGCCAAGGCGCTCGCCAAGCTCCGCCACCCCGCGTACGCGGACGCGCTCGAGGGCTACCTGCGGGGCTGACCTCCGCGGGAGCCGCGTCGGGACCGTCAGCGTTCCCCGCGGGTACCGGATGCGTCGCCGGTGGCTGGTAGACCCACCTTGTACGCCACCGACGGCCACGATGAGGAGACCAGCGTTGAGCGATGCAGCCGGGACCGTGACCGAGCTGCGCGCGCGGCTCGGACCGGTCGGGATCTGGAGCGGTGGGCTCGACGGGTTACCGGTGGCCGAGGTCGGCGATCTCGCCCGCGAGGTCGAACGGCTCGGCGGGGGTGCGCTGTGGTACGGCGAGGCGTACGGCCGTGAGTCGTTCGCCCAGGCTGCGCTGTGCCTGGACGCGACCTCGGAGCTGGTGGTCGGGTCGTCGATCGCCAGCATCTACGCGCGGGACGCCCTCGCGGCACGTGGCGCCCAGGCCACGACCTCGGCCCGGCACCCCGGCCGGTTCGTGTTCGGACTCGGCGTCAGCCACGCCCCGTTGGTCGAGCGGCTCCGCGGCCACGAGTACGGCAAGCCGCTGGCGGCGATGCGGACCTACCTCGAGGCGCTCGATCAGGTCTCGCCCGTGGTGGTGGACGCCGGTCCCGCTCGGCCGCGGATGCTCGCCGCGCTCGGGCCGAAGATGCTCGAGCTGTCCGCTGAGCTGGCCGACGGGGCGCTGCCGTACCTCACCCTGCCGGAGCACACGGCGCAGGCCCGGGAGATCGTCGGTCCCGACCGGCTGCTCGTGGTCGAGCACGGCGCGGTGCTCCTCGACGACCCGGACGAGGCGCGCCGACGGACCCACACCCACCTCGAGGTCTACACCGGCCTGCCGAACTACCGCGCGAGCTGGACCCGGCAGGGGTTCTCCGAGGACGACTACGTCCGGGGTGGCAGCGACCGGCTGAAGGATGCGATGGTCACGGTCGGGCTCGAGGCCACGCGTGACCGGATCGTCGAGCACCTCGAGGCGGGCGCGGACCAGGTGTGCGTGCAGGTGCTCGGCGTCCACCCCTTGGATGCCGACCTCGGGCAGATCACGACCCTGCTCGAGACGTCTCGGCAGGAGGGCTGGGGGAGGTCGTGAGTCGCCCGCGGTGAGGCTGGGAGGCACCCGCGATCCGTGTCACACCCCTGCTCTACGTTCGGGTCATGGAAGAGCGAACCCCGCACCCACCTGGCACCTCGGACAACGCGCCGACCATCGCGGCGTCCGCTGCTCCGCCTGCCGCTGGCACCGGCGCGCAGGTGCCGCTGCCGTTCGACGACGAGGCCGAACACCCCATCCCGTTCGCGCTCACCGCCCGGGCCCGTCGCACGGTCGCGCCGCACGCGCTGCCCACCCTGCGGGTGGTCCCGGGCTCGACCGATGCGCTCCGCGAGGACGGGTCGCACGGGGGGGAGGGGGCGATCGCGGTCGACGAGGACCCCTCCGACACGCGCCCAGCCCGCGCTCGCGCGCTGCGTCGCGCCGGCGTGGATCGGACCGATATCGCCACCCAGCTCGGGGTGGACGAACTGCTCGTCCGTGCGTGGACGGGCGGCGTGGTCGCGCCTCGGCACGCTGCCCGGTCCGCGGCGACCGTGACCCTCCAGCCGGTCCCCGAACGCGACCGGGCCGAGGAACAGACCGCCGCGGACCGTCGCCGACAGCGGGCCGCCGACGACGCCCGCGACCGTCTCCGCAGCGATCCCCACCTCGCGGCGGGACTCGGCGTCCTCGCCGGGGTGGCCGAGATCGCGGGTGGGGCGGTGACCGTCACGACCCGCGACCCGCGGCTGGCTCGGACCGTCGTGCGGTGGCTCGTCGACGTGCTCGGCGCCGACCCGCGATCGGTGCGGCTGGTCCTGCGGGTCGGTCCACGCGCGGCCGGGGATCTCGCCCGCCACCGCTGGGGCCAGGCGCTCGCCCTCGCGCCGGAACGGATCCGCACCACGCGCGCCGGCGCGCCCCCGGAGGACGACGCGGTCGAGGGGGTGCTGCGCATCGTGGACGCGGACCTGGCGGCGACGGCAGCCGGCTGGTGCGACGCGCTGCTCGATGACGCGCTCGTGGCCGACCCCGCCTTCTGACCTCGATCGCGCGGCCTACCCTCCGCCGGGTGGAGGGGACACGACCGTGCGAGCAGGTGCAGCAACGATGTCGGGATGGTGCTGACGTGCGTCTGCGCCGTCGCCGTCCTGACGCGGGACCGCCGGGGACGGTGGACGTCGCCGCGAGCGGCGACGTGCCCACCGCGCCACCGTTCCTCGAGGTCAAGGTCGCGGGGGAGCGGGTCCTGCTGGTGCGCACCCCGGCCGGGTTGGCCGCGTTCGGGGCCGCCTGCCCCCACCTCGGGCAGCCGCTGAAGCGAGGTGAGCTCGACGGCACCACGTTGACCTGCCGTCACCACCGACACCGCTACGACGTCACGGACGGCACGTGCGTGTGGCCGGGACCGGGCGACGACGGACTGGTGCTGCTCGAGGCCGGTGAGACGGACGGTCGCGTGTGGGTCCGACCGCCCACGGGGAGGGGCTGAGTGGCGATCATCGCGTTGATCGTCGGTCCCGACCCCGGACACGCGCTTCCGATCCTCGGCATCGGAGCGCAGCTGCGTCGGCGTGGCCACCGGGTCGTGGTCTGGACCGGCACCCGACACGCCGGGCTGGCGGCGCGGCACGACATCGAGTGGCACGAGCTCCCGCTGCTCGCTCCTCAGCCAGGTGACGACGACCTCGGCGTGCGGCTGCACGTCCGCCCGATGGCGATGTCGCGCGCGCTGACCCCGCAGGTGGCGGCGTTCGAGCCGGCCCTGGTGGTGGTGGACACCCTGACGCGCGCCGGTGCGTTGACCGCAGCCACGCTCGGGATCCCCGCCGTCGAGGTCGTCCCGCACCACCTGCCGGATCCGGATCCTGACCTGCCACCGATCGGGCTCGGCCGGCCGCTGCCTCGGACACCCTGGCGCCGGTTCGACGACCGCCAGCTCGTGCGATGTCAGCTGCGCTCGAACGCCGAGGGGGACCGGGCCGCGGCCGCCGCGGCGGCCGAGCTCGGCCTGGCGGGGTGGCCCGCGCCGGCGCTCCGGCTGCTCCAGACGCTGCCCTCCCTGGAGCGCCCGCGGCGCCGGTGGCCGGCGAACACCCTGATCGCGGGGCCGTTGGCGCTCGACCCGGATCTGCCGCCGCTGGCGCCGCCGGACGGCGACGCCCCGCTCGTGGTCGTCACCGACTCCACCGCGACCGGCCTCGACCGCTCGCTGGCCGACGTCGCCCTCCTGGGTCTGGCCGGCCTGGACCTGCGGCTGGTGGTCACGACGACCTCGCTCCCTCCGCGCCGGGACCACCGGACCGTGGTGGGCGTCGGCCCGCACGGCCCGCTGCTGGCCGAGGCGTCGGTGGCCGTCTCCCCGGCGGGTGGCGGGTTCCTGGTCAAGGCGGCGGCCGCGGGCGTGCCACAGGTGGTCGTCCCCCTCGCGGGTGATCAGCGCGAAGCGGCGGCCCGTCTGCGTGACGTCGGTGCGGGCCGCGTCCTGCGGCCGGCCCGCTGCACGCCACGGGCGCTCCGGTGGGCGGTGGTCCGTGCGCTCACCGATCGCCGGATGCCCGACGCCGCGGCGCAGCTGGCACGCGAGGCCGAACCGCTCGGCGCGTCGTGGGCGGCCGACCGCTGCCTCGAGGTGCTCAGCGACCGGGACCCGGGGACCGCTTCAGGTCCCGCCGCACGGAGGGTCGCTCCGTGAGCGGTCTCCCGCCGCACCGGCACGGTGGGACGCCGTCCTCGCCCCCGGACCGGGGTCGCACGCTCCGGCTGTTCGCGGTGGCCGCGTTGGGGCTGCTGGTCGCCGGCTTCGCAGCGGGAGCGCTCTTCGGCCGCGTCGATCCGGAGCGGGCGGCGCGGGTGGTCGTCGCCGAGTTCACCACGACCGCGGACGGGCCCGCGGACGCGCCCGGGCCCGATCCGGACCTGCCGGTGACGGGGCCACAACGCGGTGATCCGATCTGCGGCCGCGTCGACGATCCGCTCAGCCCCGAGCAGCAGGTCGAGACGCTCGCGGCGGGGGTCGTGCTGATCCACCACCCACCCGACCTGGCCGGCGACCAGTTCGAGGTGCTCGCGGCGTTGGCTGAGCGTGACCGTGTCGCGGTCGCCCCGCACGCCTCGCTCCCGGACGGGGTCACCGTCGTGGCCACCTCGTGGCGCCAGCGGATGCCGCTCGAGAGCGTCGATCGCGACCTGCTCGACGCGTTCGTGACCGGGCACGCCGACCGTGCCCCGGCGGTCGCGCACTGCCCGTGACGCCGGGCCGGTCGGCCTGGTCGTCGGTACCGTTGGTGGACGTCGGGCCGGGAGGGGACGGTGCAGCTGCGCGGCATCGTCGCGGTGCTGGTCGCCGTGGCCTCGGCGATCGCTCTCACCGGCCTGTCCTACCTCGGTTCCGCACGGACCCCGGGCGCCTCGGCCGCCGCGGACGTGCTCGTCCAGCCGGACGGCGATGCTGGTGGGCTCGCGGCGTTCCTCGAGGTGCGCGCGGATGCACCGGCGGCGCAGGCCCCGCCCGGTCCGGACGACGACCCGGAGCGTCGCGCCGCCTTCGCCCGCAGCTTCCCCGTCCAGGAGGCGGCGACCCGGGGGACGGGACGGGGGGAGGACGGGTGGGCGGTCCTCATCGGCATCAACGAGCACCTCGGCGCCGTCCCCGACAACTTCGTCTCGCGCGAGGACGCCGAACGGCTCCGGGAGCTGCTGCTGCGCGCCAGCTGGTCCGACGAGCGCATCGTGCTGCTGACCGACCGCGATGCCACCGGGGACATGATCCGCGAGTCCGTCGCGTGGCTGGCGCGCAAGGCCGGTCCGGAGTCGACGGTGGTCTTCCACTACTCCGGCCACTCCAAGAAGTGGTACGGCGCTGGTGGACGCATCGACGATCAGGCCCTGTGGCCGACCGACGACGACTTCGTCCGGCGCAGCGAGCTCGCCGACGCGCTCGGCGCGGTGACCCACGACGCCTTCTGGGGCAACGTCGCCGCCTGCGAGGCGGCTGGGTTCTCGCTCCAGGGACTCACCGCACCCGGACGGGTGTGGACCTTCTCCTCCGAGGCGGACGAGAAGTCCTACGAGGACCCGCAGGCCGGCCACTCGGTCTGGGGCGCGTTCCTCCTCGACCGCGGGCTCTGGCAGCGAGGTGACGATCCGCCGTCGGTGCAGACCGCGTTCGCCGAAGCCGCACCCCTCGCGAGCCACTACACCTCGCTGCAGGTGCCGTACGGCCCGCAGACGCCGGTGATCGTCGACGAGCTCGGCGTGCCCTTCGACCTGATGGCCGTGCCGACGCGCGTCACCCCGCCGGTGGGTCAGTAGGGTCGGAGCCATGTTCTCCATCACCGCCTCGCACCCGTCCCCGGACGACCCGCTCGCCGCGCTCGTGCTCGGCGACCACCCCGATCCGTCGCCACCTCCCGGGTGGGAGGTCGTCGAGGTCCGCGCCGCGGGGCTCAACCACCACGACGTGTGGACCCTCCGCGGGGTCGGGATCGACCCGGACCGGATGCCCATCGTCCTCGGTTGTGACGCGGCAGGCGTCACGGCGGACGGCCGCGAGGTGGTCGTCCACGCGGTCGTCGCCGACCCGGACGGTTCCGACGAGACGCTCGCGGATGACTTCTCGATCCTCTCGGAGCGCTACGACGGCACCTTCGCCGAGCGCGTGGCGGTCCCGTCGCGGAACCTGATCGACAAGCCCGCCTCGCTGTCCTTCGCCGAGGCGGCGTGCCTCCCCGTCGCCTACCTGACCGCCTACCGCATGCTGTTCACCCGTGGTGACCTGCGGCCCGGCGAGCGGATCCTGATCCAGGGTGCCGGCGGCGGCGTGTCCACCGCGCTGCTGCTCCTGGCCCGAGCCGCGGGGCTGCACGTGACCGTCACCTCGCGCGACGAGGACAAGCTCGCTCGCGCCGAGGAGCTCGGGGCCCACCTGGCCGTCGCCAGCGGTGAGCGGCTGCCCCACAAGGTCGACGCCGTCATGGAGTCGGTCGGCGAGGCGACCTGGAAGCACTCCCTGCGCGCGCTCCGTGCCGGGGGCCGGATCGTGGTCGTCGGCGCCACCTCGGGCATGAACCCGCCTGCGGACCTCGCACGGGTCTTCTACCGCCAGCTCGAGGTGGTCGGCTCGACGATGGGTACCAAGCAGGAGCTCGAACGGCTCATCTCCATGCTGGACGCGACCGGGGTCCGGCCGCTCATCGACGACGAGTACGCCCTCGCCGACGCGCGTGACGCGTTCGCGCGGATGGTCGACGGCGACGTCTTCGGCAAGCTCGTCCTCACCGCCACCTGAGCCCCTTCGTGGCCGTGTCGCAGGTGGCCCGTACCGTCCGTCGAGTCGCCACCGGACCCGGTGGCGGCACCCCGTGGGGGCGGGGAGAGGACGACCTGTGGGCTACCGCGGGAAGCTGGAGGAGCGAGCGCGCGCCCGCGAGCTACGCGCCCAGGCGTGGACCATGCCCGAGATCGCCGAGCACCTCGGCGTGTCGCGGAGCTCGGTGTCGCTCTGGACCCGGGACGTCCCGTTCGACCCGTCGGCTCGCCGCTCCGCGAGGACCGATCGGCGGCCGCGAGGTAGCGACCACCCCATGCGCCGCCGCAAGCTCGCCGAGATCGCCCACTACGACGCGGCTGGCCGCCGCGACCTGGCCGAACTGACCGACCGCGAACTGCTCATCGCGGGGCTGGGTCTGTACGCCGGTGACGGGTCGAAGCGCGATGGGGAGGTCCGGTTCGCGAACAGTGACGCCAGCCTCATCGAGTTCTTCTGCAGGTGGCTGCGGACCTGCTTCACGGTCGACGAGGATCGGCTCCGGGTCCGTCTGTACCTGCACGAGGGACTCGATCTAGCGGTCGCACAACGGTTCTGGAGCGACCGAACGGGGATCGACAAGACCAGGTTCACCAAGGCTTACCGCGCTGTGCCGGACGCGACCATCCGGCACAACAAGCACCGGCACGGCTGTGCACACGTGAGCTACGCATCGTCGGCGGTTCACCGACAGATCATGGGGCTGATCCGTGCCCTGTACGGCTACGGGCTCGAGCCCTGGAACGACGAGGAGCGACCGCCGTCGGGCGATCGCTCCTGAGCTCCGGGGGCCGGGCTCGAACCGGCGACATCCTGATTAACAGTCAAGCGCTCTGCCAACTGAGCTACCCCGGAAGGTGCCCGCACGAGCGGGACGGCGGGGAGTGTAGCTACGACCCACGGTGGCGCCGAACGGAGCACACTCGGCGCGCAGGGAGCCGGCGCGGCTCTAGGCTCGGGTTCCACGACGAGGGAGCACGCTGGTGCGCAAGGACCTGGTGATCATCCCGGAGGACCGCCCCGGGGTCGTCGCCGAGCTCGGTGAACGACTCGGCGAAGCCGGCATCAACATCGAGGGCATCAGCGCCTTCACCGGCCAGGGCAAGGGGATCGTGCACCTGCTCGTGGACCGGGCCGACGAAGCGGTGCAGGTGCTGCGCGACGCCGGGTTCGACGTCCGCGCAGCACGACGCGTCGTCGTCGCGCCCCTCCCCGACGAGCCGGGGCACCTCGGGCGGGCGACCCGGACGCTGGCCGATGCGGGCATCAACATCGAGCAGGCCTACATCGCCGCCGGCAGCAAGCTCGTGATCGTGTGCGACGAGGTCGATCGCGCCAAGGAGCTGCTCGGTATCGAGTGATCGGTCGCGGACGCCGACCGGTCGTCACATCGGCAGGTCGGTCTGCTTGAACTCGTGGAGCGTCGGGAACCCCTCGACGAGGTCCAACACCCGTTCGATGCTGCGCGTGGCGTGGGCCGCGTCGCCGTCGGGGCGGTCCATCAGGCGGACGAACACGGCGCGTTCCCCGGCGATGAAGGTCGGGACGCCCCACACCTCGTGGTCCTCGACGCCTGCGTCGTGCTCCTGCTGGAGCTGCTTGAGGACGGCGGGGTTGCGAGCCTCGTCGAGCACGGCCGGCCCGTCGAGGCCGACGTCGGTGAGGACCCGTGCGAGCACCGCCTCGTCCTTGATGTCGGCGCCCTCGTCGTGCCGTGCGGCGAACAGCGCCCGGTGCGCCGCGAGGAAGCGATCGGGCTGCTGGTCCCGCACCACGAGACCCGCAGCCAGGGCGAGGATGCCCGACTCGGCGAACGGCTCGTCACGGACCCAGACGTCGGCGTCACCCTCCGGGACGTGCCCCTGCGCCAGGCTGTAGGGGGTGAAGGTCACGTCCCAGTCGGCGCCGGCCTCGAGCGCCGCGACGATGTGCTCGTTGGCGTTGCGAGCGAACGGGCACAGGTAGTCGAAGGTCAGGGCGAAGCGGCGGGTCACGGGAGCTCCAGGCGTGGGTGGCGGGGGTGGGACCGGGGGAGGTTCGTCGGGGGGAACGTGTGAGGATGAGCCGAACTTCCCCGGGTGAGCGCCGGTCGGACAGGTCGGTCAGAGGCCGAAGCAGCGCAGGATCGGCACCGCCTCGCCGCACCCGGTCTGGACGGCACGGAGGGTCAACCCGAAGGCCACGAACGCTCCGAGCGCCAGCCCGACGTACTCGCGTTCGCCACGACGCAGGCCGGCGAGCCGGCCCGCCACGATCGCGATGAGCGGGAACAACGAGCCGTAGAGGTAGTGGAACCACGGCACGCTGTCGCCGACGACGCGGCGCCCCATGACCAGCAGCACGATGCCGAACACGGTCTGCACGATCAGCAGGTTCTCGGTCCAGTGCTGCACGGCCCACAGCGCCGTCGGGGTCTCACGGCGACCCATCAGGCGGAGGACGAGACCGCTCAGCACGATCACGACGAACAGCACGACGATGATCGTGCCGAGCACGCGGTGGAAGGTGGTCACGTCGGGAGCGCTCGCACGTCGGGATCGTGCCGGGACGGTGGCGGTGAGGGTAAGCCGTCCGCGGTCAGGCGCCGTCGCTTGGAACGTCGGTGGCCCGGGCTGCGTCGCCGCGCCACGCCTGCGGGGTCACATCGTCGCCCTCGGCACGTCCACCGGCGGCACGATCGACGAACCGCAGCAGCTCGATCGGCACCGGGAACACCAGCGTGGAGCTCTTGTCCTCGGTGACATCCGACAGCGTCGACAGCAGCCGCAGCTGCATCGCGCCGGGTTCGGTCGCCATGACCGCGGCGGCTTCCGACAGGCGCTTCGCGGCCTCGAACTCACCCTCGGCGTGGATCACCTTGGCGCGGCGATCACGCTCAGCTTCTGCCTGCCGGGCCATGGCGCGCCGCATCGACTCCGGCAGCTCGACGTCCTTGACCTCGACGAGAGTCACCTTGATCCCCCACGGGTTGGTGAGGTCGTCGATGATCGACGCGAGCCGGTCGTTGATCTCGTCGCGGTTGACCAGCAGCTCGTCGAGCTCGACCTGACCGAGGATCGATCGCAGCGTGGTCTGGGCGACCTGCGAGGTGGCGAAGAGGTAGTTCTGGATGTTGACGACCGCCGCGACCGGCTCGACGACGTTGAAGTAGGTCACGGCGTTGACCCGGATCGTGATGTTGTCCCGGGTGATCACGTCCTGCGGTGGGATGTCCATCGTGACCGTCTGCAGGTTGACCTTGACCATCTTGTCGATGATGGGGATCAGGAAGAACAGGCCCGGTCCCTTGGCGCCGATGACGCGTCCGAGGCGGAAGATGACCCCGCGTTCGTACTCGTCGACGATCCGGACCGAGGACACGACGATGCCGAACAGCACCACGAACGCGAGGCCGAGGCCGACGAGCAGGGGGTCCACGGGGTACTCCTAGGTGGTGGGGTGGTCGTGCGGGATCTCGTTGTACCGGTCAGCCGGGACGACGAGGAGATCGAGGTTGTCACGGCCGACGACCGTGACGCGGTCGGCGTCGCGGAGCGCGTCGGCCGGGTCGGCGGGCCGCAGCCGCCACCAGGTGCCGTCGAGTCGGGCGCGTGGTCGCCCCTGGCTGGCGCCGGTCACCTCGACGGTGCGGCCCTCGAGGTGGTCGGCGTAGCTGACGGTCGGCGCGTGCCGGGTCCGGGTGGCGGCCCGTCCGAGCAGGATGGTCAGGCCCGCGACGATGGCCGCCGTGGGCAGCAGGACCGCGAGGTCGACGCCGAGCCCGGTGTCGGAGGGGAACAGGAACAGCCCACCGAGCACCAGGGCCGCGGTCCCACCGCCGGCGCCCGCGCCGATCCCGGGGGCGAACAGCTCGACGATGAACATCGCGGCGGCCAGCACCAGCAGCGCGATGCCGGCCACGTTCACGGGCAGGACGGCGAAGGCGAACATCGCCAGGATGATGGACGTCACCCCGACCACACCGCCGAGGCCGACGCCGGGGTTGGCGATCTCGTAGACGATGGCCAGCGTGCCGAGCGACAGGAACACGAACGCGAGGTTCGGGTCGGCGAGGAAGCCGAGGATCCGACGGGCGGTCCCGACGGGCAGGTCCACGAGTTCGGCGCCGGCGGTTGCGAGGGTGACGGTCTCGTCGCGGACGGTGACCTCGGTGCCGTCGATGAGCTGGAGGAGCTCCTCGGTGGACCCGGCGATCAGGTCGATGCCGCCCTCCTCGAGCGCGACCTCGGCGGTGACCGACCGTCCGTCGCGGACGGCATCCACGGCGAGGTCGACGTCCCGGTCGCGCGCCCCCGCGATCGCCTCGGCGAAGGCGGCGATGTTCTCGGTGATCTTGGCGTCGAGGTCCTCGCCCTGTCCACCGATCGGGGTCGCGGCCCCGATGGTGGTCGCGGGCGACATGGCCGCCACGTGGGCCGCGTACGTGATGAACGTGCCGGCCGAGCCCGCGTCGGCTCCGGCGGGGGCCACGTGCACGATGACGGGGAGCGGCGCGTCGAGGAAGCGCTGGACGATCCGGCGGGTCGAGTCGACGAGCCCGCCGGGCGTATCGAGGCGCACGAGCAGCGCGCGGTGACCGGCCGCGGCGGCACGGTCGATGGTGTCGCCGAGGTGGTCGGCCGTCACGGGTGTGATGGTGCCGGTCACGTCGGTGACCCCGACGCGCGCTGCCTCGCCATCGACCGCGAGTCGGGCGTCCACGGGTCCGGCGACGGCCACCCCGAGGGACGCGGTGAGGCCGGCGACCAGCGCTGCGAACACCACCGCGACCCGCACCTGCGTCCGTCGCTGGTGGCGTCCGGAGCGGCATCCGGCCGGGCTTCCCATCACGGCCCCGAACACGGCCACAGCGTGTCGCCCTTCCACGAGCTCGGTACGGACCTGGAGGCTAGCGTGCGGACCTCCTCCGGCCCCGGGGGAGCGGTGTGAACGCGTGCGGAGGTCGTCCGGTGATCGCAGCCTTCTCGATGAGTCCGATGGGCCCGTCGGACTCGGTCAGCGCTGAGGTCGCCGAGGTGGTCCGGCTCGTCCGCGCGTCGGGTCTGCCCAACGAGACCAACGCCATGTTCACGCTGGTCGAGGGGCCGGTACCGGAGGTGTTCGACCTGATGCAGCGGTGCATCGAGCTGCTGCTCGAGCGGGGTGCGCCGCGGGTCGCCGCCACGATCAAGCTCGACGTGCGGCCGGGTCACGAGGACGGTCTGCGATCGAAGCTCGTCAGCGTCGAGGCCGCGCTCGAACGCGACGCGACCGAAAGGCCCTCGTCGCCGACCAGGTCAGGCGCGGCCGGCGGGTGAGACGGGCAGGTCCTGGCGCCGTGAGGTGATCCACGCGCCGCCGATGACGAGCACGGAGCCGAGTGCGGCCAACGGGTGCAGCTCCTCGCCCGCCAGGCTCACGCCGAGGGCGATGGCGACGATCGGCGTGAAGTAGATGGCGATGGATCCACGGGGCCCGCCGACGCGGCCGACGAGCGTGGTCATCAGCACGAAGGCCAGACCGGTGCCGAGCATCCCGAGCGGGACCATCGCCGCCGCTGAGGTCCAGGACCAGGTCGATCCCGACGCCGTGGCGAGTCCGAAGGGCACCACGACGACCATCGCTGCCAACTGCGCCCGCAACAGCACGGGCAGGGCCCCGTAGCGCTGTTGGAGCGGTACGGCGAGGTTGGCCGACAGCCCGTAGAGCACGACCGCGAGCAGGACCAGCAGGACGCCGAGCACCGCAGCGCCGGAGCCCTGCGTCGCGATGGCGTCGGTCGGCAGCTCGGGGAGGGAGATCAGCACGATGCCTGCGAAGCCGAGCAGCAGACCGGTGGCCTGGCGGCGGTTCGGCCAGCGTCGCAGCAGCGCTGCGGCCCACACCGCCGTGGTGAGCGGGACCGCCGCGTTGAGCATCCCGGCCACCGAGGAATCGATCCACTGCTGGGCGACGGGGAACAGGATCAGGGGCACGCCCATCCAGGTGACGCCGAGCAGCGCGATACGTGGCAGGTCCTGTCGGTCGACCGACGCCCGTGCGCGGGGGACGACGGCGAGAGCGAGCGCGCCGAACGCCACGCGCATCAGGGCGACCAGGCCCGGCGTGAAGTCGCGCAGGCCGATGTCGATCAGCAGGAAGGACGACCCCCAGATGACCGCGACCGCGGCGAGCAGCCCCCACTCGGCCGAGCCGAACGCGCCGTGGGAGGAGCCGTCACCGATCGCGAGCAGGCGCCCGCGCCCGCGTTGACCCTCAGGGGTGGTCGGCGGGTGGAGGGGGGGTCGTTGGGCTGGGGGCGGCACGCACGTCCCGTCGGCTGGCGTCCGGTGCACCGGACGGACCGTCCAGCTTACCGAACCCGGCGTCCGGTGCTGCGCCGCCCTCGGGCGACCGCCGCGTGGACGCCCACCCCCGGATCCGCGCGTTGCGCGCGCCGCAGACGGGCGCTCACCGCAGCAAGCACTCCGGTCGACGGCTCGAGCCGGATCGGCTCGGAGGCGGGTCTAGGGCCCCACACGTGGTGGGTTCCGGCTCCGACCCCTGACCGGAAGGACAGGCGCCGCTGCTGGCCGATCCCGCGGCACCCCCCACAGTCCGCGTCTCGACAGGAACCCCCGGGCCGTCCAGCTCCCGTTCCCACCGTGCGCCGCAGAGGCGCCGGGACGCCCGCTCCCCCTGACCCCGATCCAGGAGACCGTGTGTCCCGTCGTGCCCGCACGGCCGCGCGTAGCCCCCGCACCGCGACCAGACTGTTGACCGCTGGCGCGCTCGTCGCGCTCGGGACGGTCTCGACCGTCGCCGCCACCGCGTCCGAGGCGCCGGTGGACGACGAGCAGGTCGAACGGATCATCTCGGTCACGCCGGCCGACCGCATCGAGCCGGTCAGCGCCGACACCGACCGGTTGACGACCGCGATGTTCGCCGCGATCGACGCCCGCGCCGAGCTCGATGCGCAGGCGCCGCCGCCACCCCCGCCGCCGGAACCCGAACCGGAGCCCGCTCCCGCTCCCGCGCCCTCCAGCACCAGCAACGCTGGGGTCTGGGACCGCCTCGCCCAGTGCGAGTCGGGAGGGAACTGGTCGATCAACACCGGGAACGGCTACTACGGCGGCCTCCAGTTCGCGCTGTCGAGCTGGGAAGCCGTCGGTGGTACCGGGTACCCGCACGAGGCGTCGAAGGCGACCCAGATCGAGATGGGTGAGCGCCTCCAGCGGATCCAGGGGTGGAACGCCTGGCCGTCCTGCGCCCGTCAGCTCGGCCTCATCTGATCCGCGCCCGTTCCACCACGTCGAGGGAACCCACCGGGCTCCCTCGACGCTTGTCGTAGGCTGTCGACCCCCGCGAACGTCCCCACCGCTCGGGAGGCCTCGTGCGCGTCCGCTCGCTCGTCACGCTCGGTACCGGTGCGGCGCTCGGCGCCGGCGTCATGTACCTGCTCGACCCCGATCACGGCCCGGAGCGCCGTCGTGAGGCTCGACGCAGCGCGTTGCGTGAGGCTCGCCGTGGTGCGGTCCGAGTTGCCGTGCGAGCAGCGGAACGTGCCGAGGAGGTCGCGACGGCGGCCGTCGCGGGGTACGTGGAGGCACGCGGTGTCGCGGGCGAGGCTCGCTGACGCGTCGTGATCCGGCGGGCTGCCGGCGGGCCCCCGGTACGCGCCCTAGCGTTGCGGCTCCCTGTGCTGGACGACCCGGGAGCCCTCCGTGACCGACCTCGACCTGTCCCTGAGCCCGCGCGGTGCCGAGCTGCGCGACGAGCTGCAGGACTTCCTCGACACGCGCATCCTCCCGAACGAGGCGGTGTACGCGGAACAGATCGCGGCTTCCGGTGACCGCCACCACCACCCGGCGATCCTCGAGGAGCTGAAGTCCGAGGCCCGCCAGCGTGGGCTGTGGAACCTGTTCCTGCCCGACGAGGAGCACGGCGCGGGTCTGACCAACCTCGACTACGCCTACCTCGCGGAGCTCACGGGCCGGTCGGTGCTCATCGCGCCCGAAGCGCTCAACTGTGCGGCGCCGGACACGGGCAACATGGAGGTGCTGCACATGTTCGGCACCCCGCAGCAGCAGGAGGAGTGGCTCCACCCGCTGCTCGAGGGGGAGATCCGGTCGGCCTTCTTCATGACCGAGCCGGACGTCGCGTCGTCGGACGCCCGCAACATCGCGTCACGCATCGAGCGCGACGGCGACGAGTACGTCATCAACGGCCGCAAGTGGTGGTCGTCGGGCGCTGCCTCCGATCGCTGCAGGATCGGGATCTTCATGGGGGTCACCGACCCGAACGAGTCCCCCTACCGCCAGCAGTCGCAGATCCTGGTGCCCATGGACACCCCGGGCGTCCGGGTCGTCCGCGAGCTGCCGGTCTTCGGGCACTACGACGGTCACGGCGGGCACCCGGAGGTGGAGTTCGTCGACGTCCGCGTGCCGGCGAGCAACCTCATCGGCGCGGAAGGCGACGGGTTCGCCATCGCCCAGGCGCGGCTCGGTCCCGGCCGCATCCACCACTGCATGCGTCTCATCGGCATGGCTGAACGCGCCGTGGACCTGATGTGCGAACGGGCCCTCGCACGTGAGCCCTTCGGCCGGCCGATCGCCGACCAGGGCGTCTTCCACCACTGGCTCGCCCAAGCCCGGGTGCGGATCGAACAGGCTCGCCTGCTGACCCTGAAGGCCGCCCGCTTGATGGACACCGTCGGCAACAAGGGGGCGCGGCTGGAGATCTCGGCCATCAAGATCGTCGCCCCGTCGATGGCCGAGTGGGTGCTCGACAAGGCGATCCAGACCCACGGGGCTGGCGGCTTCTCGGACGACTTCCCACTGGCGCTGATGTGGGCCCACGCACGGACCCTGCGCATGGCCGATGGCCCGGACGAGGTCCACGAGATGGCGCTGGCACGCCGCGAGCTCAAGCGCTACCGCGACTGAGCGACGAGCAGAGCCACGCCGCGAGCAGCGGGCTAGAGCGCGACGAGGGCCGATGCGACGAGCGCGAGGACGACCCCGCTGATCTGCAGCCGGGACAGCCGCTCGTCGGTCAGCCGCCGTGCGAGCAGCACCACCGCGACCGGGTAGAGCGAGGTGAGCAGCGCCGTCAGCGACAGGGCGCCGGTCCGCGTCGCGAGCAGGAACAGCACGTTGGCCGCCATGTCGGTCATCCCCGACGCGATCACGAGCGGCGCCGTCGCCCGGTCCGGCAGGCGGCGCCGAGCCACCAGCAGCACGACGGCCAGCAACACCGCACCGCCGAGCCTGGCGCCGAGCAACGGCCACAGGCCGGAGGTCGGCGGTGTCGCGTCGAGCGCGACGAAGAAGCCGCCGAACGATGCCCCGGCGAGGAGCGAGAGGACGGTGCTCGCGGTGTGGACCTCGGCGAGCTGCCGTGGGCGCACCGCGACGAGGACGACCGCAACCAGACCCGCCACGATGCCGAACACATCGAGGGTGGTGACCCGTTCACCGGCGAGGAGCACCCCCCACCCGACCGGGACGGCAGCGCCGACGAGGGCCGCCAGAGGCGACACCACCCCCATCGGGCCGATGGCCAGCCCGCGCAGGTAGAGGATGAGGCCACCGGAGCCCCCGACGCCGGCCACCGCGCCGATCCCGAGCGCCGCCACGCTCGGCTCACCTGGCAGGAACACCAGGGCGGGCAGCAGGACCACGAGCCCGACGAGTTGGGCGACCAGCGTCACGGTGATCGCGGAGGCGCGCCGGGCGGCCAGACCGCCCGTGACGTCGGAGATCCCGAACGACAGGGCGGACGCGAGCGCGAGGAGGGCGGCCACGTGCACCTCGGGAGCGTACGGGAGGGGATGGGAGCGAGCGCCGCAGCGTAGGTGCGTGCGTGCGACCGGCCCCACGGGTGGGTCGCGGAAGCCCTAGCCTGCGCCCGAACGACCTCGGGAGCGGACGGTGGCGGAAGCGGCACGCAAGCGGCTGGCTGACCAGGTGCTGCGCTCACGGCCGTGGAAGCGCGCGACCGCACGGGCTCAGGAGTACCTGGACGGCGGTCGGGACCTCGGTGCGCTGCTGCGGCGGGTCAACGCCCGCGTCGAGTCGGCACCGATCGTCGGCGATGCGCTCGCCGACACGCGCACGCTGGTCCGGCTGCTGCGCGCGTACGCCGCGGGGCGCTACCGCGACGTGGCCATCGAGGATCTGCTCCTGATCCTCTCCGGGTTCGTCTACCTCGTGTCGCCGCTCGATCTCATCCCGGACGTCGTGGCCGGCGTCGGACTGCTCGACGACGTGGCGGTCCTCGGCTTCGTGCTGCGCTCGCTCCCGGACGTGATCGGTCGTTTCCGCGCCTGGGAGGAGCGGCAGGGCCCCGCCGAGGGCATCGAGGTCGACGCGACCGCCGGCGACGCCCAGGGCTGACGCCCTCCGCCTCCGTCTCCGCGCGGAGCGGCCGCGTCCCACTGCGTAGGCTCCGCCGCGCGGGCGCGTAGCTCAGCTGGTCAGAGCAGCGGACTCATAATCCGTCGGTCGCGGGTTCGAGCCCCGCCGCGCCCACCGGCCACGCCGGCTCCCGGCGTGCGCCCCGAGCCCGGACCGTGCGTTCCTGCTGCGCTCCGGGCGGTCACCCGGGGAGAACGCGTGCGCTGACGCCTCGAACCGGCACCCTCGTTGGCGACCGCGGGGCCACGACGTAGGTTCGCGCGGACTGGACGGTGGCCGCCGGAGCCGCCGCGTCGGGAGTGAAGGTTGCTCGAGCTCGGGGGGGACAGCGGTGCTGTCGCGCTGACGTTGGGCGTGATGGTGGCCGTGGCGAGCGGGCTGCTCGTCCCCGCCGGGATCGCCAAGCTGCGGGCGCCCGCCGTCGCCAGGGAGGCGCTCGGGCTGCCCATCGGCGCGGAAAGACTCGTGCGGCTGCTCGGTGCGGGCGAGCTGGCGCTCGCCGCCGTGGTCCTCACCACGGGTGCAGGACCCGCCGTGGCGCTCCTGGCCGTCACCTACCTCGCCTTCACCGGGGTGGCGCTCCGGCAGCGGTCGCGTGGCGAGAGCTGCGGGTGCTTCGGTGCCAGCGACACCCCGACCGGGTGGCACCACGTCATCGTGGACGCTGCGGCCGCCGCTGCGGCCGGCGCCGCCGTGCTCGTCGGGGTGCCGTCGGCCGTGACCCTCATCGCCGGCGGTCCTCTGGCGGGCGTCCCGACGCTCGTCGCCGGTCTCGTCGCCGTCGCGGCCGTCCAGGTGGTCATCACCGCCCTTCCGGACCTGGCCACCGCCCGTCGCGCCGCTGGAGGTGCCTCGTGACCGCACTCGTCGTCGTCCTGACCGTCGTCGTCGCTGCCCAGCTGGTCCTGCTCGTCGGACTGCTCCGCAGCCACGCCGAGATCCTCAAGCAGCTGCACGCGTTCGGCGCAGGTGTGGACCCGTCGGCCACCGCTGGCAGCCCGGTGACCTCGCCATCGGGGATGCCGACG
The DNA here is from genome assembly GCF_040882075.1 of Nitriliruptor sp. NCBI lineage: Bacteria > Bacillati > Actinomycetota > Nitriliruptoria > Nitriliruptorales > Nitriliruptoraceae > Nitriliruptor > Nitriliruptor sp. Next base: position 46,195 of record NZ_JBBEBZ010000171.1, on the reverse strand, counting down.
CCCCAGCCGATCGCCACCCAGCTCGGACCGGTCGCCCCTGCCGAGGGCCGGCGCGCGGTCGACGTCAGCGGCACCAGCCCCACCGGTGACGTCCTCGGCCTGCGCACCGTCGACGTGGACCACGACACCGTCCTGGTGTTCCTGTCCTCGACCTGCGCCGGCTGCGCCCCGTACTGGCGCGAGCTCGAGGACGACCTCGGCGTCCCCGACGGGACCCGGGTGGTCGTGGTGACGCGGGAGGAACCCGACGAGGACGCCGCGGCGATCGCCGACCTCGCGCCGTCGGGCATCCCCGTCGTGATGAGCTCCACGGTGTACGACGACCTCGAGGTCCCGGGGAGCCCGTACGTGGTGCACGTCGAGGGCCGCTCCGGCCGGGTCCGCGGTGAGGGGACCGCCGCCTCGTGGCCGGCCGTGCGCAACCTCCTGCTGCGTGGCGCGGCATCGGACCGGTCGGTCCGCGCCAAGGCGGCGGCGGACGCCCGACGCGAGCGGGACGCCGACCGCCACCTTCTGGCCGCGGGGATCAGCCCCGGTGACCCGTCGCTCTACCAGCGCGCCGACGGGACCGTCGTGCCCGTGGACGGGGCCGCGTCGTGATCCTCGCCTTCGGACTGACCATCGCTGCCGCGGCCGCGCTCCGCAGCAGCTGGAGCCCCTGAGGGGTGTCGATGCTCGCCAGCATCTCCCCGGTCGGGGAGGCCGCACGAGGACAGCGGTGGCCCATCACGGCCACGGCCTACCTCGTGGCGTCCGCCCTCGGCGGCGCGAGCGTCGGTGCGCTCGCGGGTCTGCTCGGTTGGGGGCTGTTCGCGCTCGTCGGTACGCCGCCGGTCGGGGCCCTCGTCGCGGTGCTGGTCGTCGCGTCGATCGTCGCGGTCCTGGTCGACCGCGGCGCCTTGCGCGTGCAGCTTCCGAGCTGGCAACGTCAGGTCGACGAGCGCTGGCTGACCAGCTACCGCGGGTGGGCCTACGGCGCCGGCTTCGGCTTCCAGCTCGGCGCAGGCGTCCTGACGCGGATCCCCTCGGCAGCCTTCCACCTCGTGCTGCTCGCCGCGGTCGCCACCGGGTCGATCACCGCGGGGGTGCTCATCGGCCTGTGCTTCGGCACGGTCCGGGCGCTGCCGCTGCTGCTCGCCGGGCGGCACCGCGACCCCGCGAGCCTCAACGCCTTCCACCAGCGCATGGACGCGGCCGCCCCCGTGGCGGGACGCGTCACCACCACCGTCGTGGCGCTCGCCGCGGCGGCTCTGACCACCGCCGCCGTCGCCGTCGCCGGCTGACCCACCACCTCGGAGACACCACATGCAGGTACGAGGCTTCGGCATCCGCGCCGACCTCCCGCGCGGTTGGGAGGGGGCGTTGCGCACCGCTGCGCCCGAACCTCCCGCGCCGGGGGAGGCCCGAACGCTGTCGGTGGAGACGCACCCGGTGCTCCACGCCGGGACCTTCCCCCTTCCGGTGGACCGCGGCGACTTCGGGTCGGGTGCGGTCGAGACCATGCGGGAGGGTGACACCTTCGTCGCCCTGCTCGAGTACGGGCCGCAGGAGGCCGACACCCCGCTGTTCGAAGCTCAGGGGCTGCCGCGTCGCCTCGACCCACGCCGGTTCTCGGGCAGCTCGCTGCAACGGGTGATCCCCGGCCAGGCGGGGTACCAGGCGTTCTTCACCGAGGCGGGCCGCGCGTTCTGCCTCTACGTCGTCCTCGGCGCCGAGGAGGACAAGCTCGTCCAGGTCCGTCGGGTCGAGCAGATGCTCGCCTCCATCGTCATCGAGCCGACCACGTGAGCACCGCCACCAACCCGCAGCCCACCGCCCCGACCGAGACCGACGCGCCGATGTCGGTGCGGCTCGTGGACCGGCTCGGCCGCGCGCTCGCGGGCTCCGGCCTGACCCGGCGGCGGTTCCTGTCACGCGTCGCCGTGGTCGGAGCGGCCGTCGTGGTCGATCCGATCCGGTACGCGATCAAACCCGGCTCGGCCTACGCGCAGGTGTGCGGTGACGGCGCCTCGTGCACCAGCGGCTGGACCGCGTTCTGCTGCACGGTCAACGCCGGCGCCAACACCTGCCCGCCGGGGTCGTACGTCGCCGGGTGGTGGCGTATCGACGACTCACCGTTCTGTTTCGGAGCCGCGCGCTACGTCATCGACTGCAACCGGTCCCCGAACGCCACCTGCTCCTGCCGCTGCGCCGACGGCGCGTGCGACAAGCGTCGGGTGTGCTGCAACAACTTCCGGTACGGCCAGTGCAACACCCAGATCCGAGGCGTCACCGAGGTCGTCTGCCGCGTGGTCACGTGCACGGCCCCGTGGGTCTGGGACCGCGCCTGCAGCACCACCGTCCGGGTCGATAACCGCACCCGGTCGCACAACGCGTCGTGCCTGCCGGGTCGTGATGCGACCCGTATCGACATCAAGTACCAGGACATGGGGATGCGCGGCTCGATCCTCGGTGCGCCGGTCGGCTCCGAACGCGCTTCCGGCCCGGGCCGCTACCGGCGGTACGAGAACGGCACCATCTACTACCGCTCCTCGACCGGCGCTCTCGCCGTCCACGGCTCGATCGACCAGCACTACCGCGAGCGGATGGACGGCATCAACGGGGCCCTCGGCTACCCGACCTCCGAGCCGCAGGGGACCGGCGTGAGCGGGGGCCTCCAGGTGCGCTACGACCGCGGCACCATCTACCGAGCCTCGAGTTCCGTCACCCCCGTGGCGGTGACCGGAGCGGTCGACACCGAGTACCGCAGCCGCGGCGGCCCCTCCGGCTCGCTCGGGTACCCGACCTCCCGGACCGCACGATCGGACGGATCGCAGCTGGTGCGCTTCACCGGCGGCGCGCTCGTCCAGGTCGCCGGTGGACCCGTCGCCGCGGTCACGCTCACCTTCCTCGAGGCCGGCTCGCGGTACCCGACGAGCGACCCGGACCACGTCGGCTGGCCGATCGCCGACGTCATCACCGTCGGCGGCCAGCAGGTCCAGCGCTTCGAGCGGGGCATCGTCACCCGGACCGCGGGTGGTACCGCCTTCGGGATCGGCAGCGACCTCGCCGACCCGTACCTCGAGCTCGGCGGTGCCGCCGGGACGGGTGGTGCACCGCTGCGGCGGGCCACGTTCGTCGCCGGCGGGCGTGCCCGGGTGCTCCACCTCGAGCGAGGGATGCTCGTCGCGGGTCGCACCGGCACCCGTCTGCTGACCGGCGAGGTCCTCGACGCCTACGAGGCCGAGGGCGGCCCGGACGGCCGGCTCGGCCTCCCGACCAGCTCGTCGGTGACCGTCCGCGGGGGCCAGCAGCGGGCCTCGTTCGAACGCGGCGCGATCGTCATCGGCACCGACGGCGGCGTGCAGGTCCTGACGACGCGTTCCGGTGCGACCCCCGATGACCTGGCCACCTCCACCCCGACCGGCGGCGCCCGACGTCGCGGTCGCACCCCCGGAGACGTCGCCCGATGAACGACGACACCACACCCGAGCACCCGAACCACGACCGCACACCGGTCGACGCCCCGAGGAGAACCGCCGTGGTCCTGAACACCCGACGCAAGGTGATCCTCAGCGCTGTCGTGGTGCTGCTCGCTATCGGTGTGCCAGCGGCGGCGAACCACGTCTTCACCGACGTACCCGCCACGAACTCCCACCACGCGGCGATCTCGGAGGTCGCCGACGCCGGGATCACCACGGGCTGCGCAGCGGGCCGGTACTGCCCGGGCAGCCCGGTCACCCGCGAGCAGATGGCGACGTTCCTGACCCGCACCGGCGGCAGCGCGTACGCGGCCGACAGCACCACCGTCCTCGCCGTCGCCGGGGGAGCGGCCAGCGGCGTACCGGTCACCGTCGAGGTCCCTGGCCCCGGTTCGGGTGGTGAGCAGAACGTGGTGCTCCAGGGATCGGTGACCGTCTACGGGACCGGTGCCATCGACGGCTGCCCCTGCGAGGTCGAGGCCTTCCTGTACCGCGCCAGCGACGACGCCAAGAGCCTGTCGTCCTGGGCGATCCTGCCCGGCCAGACGGCGTCCTCCGGGGACGCATCGGTCTCCCTGCCGGTCACCTGGGCGGTGCCACAGAGCTCGGCCGGGTCCGAGCGCTACGACCTCGCGGTGTTCGTCGACCGCACGGCCGTGACCAGCCTGCAGGCGGACGCTGCCCTCACCGCCGTCACGGTGCCCTTCGGTTCCGTCCCGGACCCCGTGACCCCATGAACCGCAGGTGGCGCGGACCACGACGGTGACCGCAGAGATCCTGCGGCTGCTCCGCCGCGCCGATGACGCGTGGAAGAGCGCGCCGAACCTGCCCGAACCCGAGGTCGCGTACGAACGGATCGCCAGGTGGCTCGAGGATGCTCGGGACCTGCTCGACGACGTCGACGACCCCGGCGAACGGGCTGAGCTGGCCACGCGGATCGCGCGACGGCACGCGGACCTCGACATCGCCGCGATCGGGGACGCGCTCGAACCGAGCCCCGGGGTGCGCCACGCACCGACGAGGATCGCGGAGACCGCTGGTGACGGCGGCGTCGACCCCGCCCGGGTGCCTCCGGGGCAGCACCTGACGCCCGGCTGGCCGGTCCTGCACGTCGGCGCCGCACCGGTCGACCCGAGCCCGGACCGTTGGCGGCTGACGGTCACCGGACGGGTGCAGCAGCGTCACGTCCTCACGCTGGCCGACCTGCGTGCTGAGCTGCCGATCGTGCGGTCGACCAGCGACCTCCACTGCGTCACGACCTGGTCACGCCTCGACAACCTCTGGGAGGGCGTGCGTGTCGCTGACGTGATCGCGCTCGCCGGCGCGCGGGACGAGGCCACCCACCTCGTCGCCTCCGGCCACCCCGCCTACAGCGCGAGCCTCGACCTCGTGGCGGCGACCGCCGACGACGTGCTGCTCGCGTGGGGGCACGACGGGGTGCCGCTGGCCGTCGCCCACGGCGGTCCGCTGCGGCTGGTCGTGCCGGCCCGGTACGGCTGGAAGAGCGTCAAGTGGGTCACCGAGCTGAAGCTCACCGAACGGGACGTGCCCGGCTACTGGGAGGAACGCGGCTACCACGACGTCGGTGACCCGTGGCGCGAGCAGCGGTTGCAGGACCTCTAGCCCCCGACCTGCGACCGGCCCCTCAGGCGCCCTGTGCGAGGTAGCGGTCGAGACCTGCCAAGCCCCGACCGATCGCCGCGCGCATGACCGGCTTCAGCGGCGGTGCCAGACGGGCGGGCAGACCGACGGGTTCGAGCGCCATCGTGTACGACACCCGCGTCCGATGAGCGGTCACGGGCAGCAGTTCGACCAGCTCGACGCCCGCACGCGTGCCGGGCAGGTTGGTCGACTCGAAGGTGAACCCGAACCGGACACCGGGCTCCCAGGCGATGAACTCCTCGACCACCCGCAGCGGCCCGACCTTCACCTCACGGGTGGAACCCATCCCGTGCGGCTCGGGTGAGGTCCAGCGGGCCTGGTCCAGGCCCGGGAACCACCGCGGCCACGACGACGCGTCGGCGAGCGCCGCGAAGATGCGGTCGGGACCCGCGATGATCTCGCGCGTGGCGGTGACCCGCAGCGGTGCGGTGGCGGTGAAGGCGACGGTCTCTGGGCGGCAGCTGGTCACGAGGAGCTCCGGATCGGGCGGTCGTGGTCGGTGGCGTCGAGACGGAGGGTCAGGCCGGGGCGGCGCCCTGCTTGGCGCGCTTGGCCTGACGACCGCGCAGCGTCGCCTGCAGTTCGACCTTGCGCAGACGCACCGCGTTGGGTGTCACCTCGACGGCCTCGTCCTCGCGGATGAACTCGAGCGCCTGGTCGAGGCTCATCGCCCGTGGGGGCGCCAGGCGGACCAGCTCGTCGCTGGTGGACGACCGCACGTTGGAGAGCTTCTTCTCCTTGGCGGGGTTGATGTCCATGTCCTCGGACCGGGCGTTCTCGCCCACGATCATGCCCTCGTAGACGTCGACGCCGGGGGCGACGAACAGCGCGCCGCGCTCCTGGAGGTTCATCAGCGCGAACTGGGTCGTGACGCCCTGGCGGTCAGCCACGAGCGAACCGTTGGCACGGGTGCGCAGCTCACCGACCCACGGCTCGAACCCGTCGAACACGTGGTGGATGATCCCGGTGCCGCGGGTCTCGGTGAGGAACTCGGTGCGGAACCCGATCAGGCCACGCGCCGGGACGCGGTAGTCGAGCCGGACCCACCCGGTGCCGTGGTTGACCATCTGCTCCATGCGGCCCTTGCGGAGGCCGAGCAGCTGGGTGACCACACCGACGTAGTCCTCGGGCACGTCGATGGACATGCGCTCGAACGGTTCGTGGACGACGCCGTCGATCTCGCGGGTGACCACGCGGGGCTTGCCGACGGTCAGCTCGAAGCCCTCGCGGCGCATGGTCTCGACGAGGATCGCGAGCTGGAGCTCACCGCGACCCTGGACCTCCCAGGTGTCGGGCCGTTCGGTCGGCAGCACCTTGAGCGACACGTTGCCGACGAGTTCGGCTTCGAGCCGGGCCTCGATCTGACGCGCCGTGAGCTTGTTCCCGTCCCGACCCGCGAGGGGGGAGGTGTTGACCCCGAGGGTCATGCCGAGCGACGGCTCGTCGACGGTGATGACCGGCAGCGGGCGCGGGTCGTCGGCATCGGCGAGCGTCTCACCGATGGTCACGTCGGCGATGCCGGCGACGGCGATGAGGTCACCGGGGCCGGCCGACTCGGCCGGGACGCGGTCGAGCGCCTCGGTGAGGTACAGCTCGCCGAGCTTCACCTTCTCGATGGTCCCGTCGTGCTTGCACCACGCGACGGTCTGCCCGCGACGGACGGTGCCCTGCTGGATGCGGCAGAGCGCGAGCCGCCCGAGGTACGGCGAGGCGTCGAGGTTGGTCACGAGCGCCTGGAACGGGTGCTCCGGGTCGTGTCGCGGCGGCGGCACGTGGGTCAGCAACGTGTCGAACAGCGGGCGTAGGTCGGTGCCGGGCACGTCCGGGTCGAGGGTGGCCTTGCCGTCGACCGCGACGGTGTAGAGCACCGGCAGGTCGACCTGGTCGTCGCCGGCACCGAGGTCGATCAGCAGGTCGTAGACCTCGTCGACGACCTCGGCGATGCGGGCGTCGGGCCGGTCGATCTTGTTGACCACGATGAGCACCGGCATCTTCTGCTCGAGCGCCTTGCGCAGCACGAACCGGGTCTGGGGGAGCGGACCCTCGGACGCGTCGACCAGCAGCAGGGCCGCGTCGACCATCGTGAGGGCGCGTTCCACCTCGCCACCGAAGTCGGCGTGGCCCGGGGTGTCCACGACGTTCACGGTGACCGTCTTGCGGCCGGTCGCGGTGGTCTGCCCCTCCGGGAGCGGGACCTCGACGGCGGTGTTCTTGGCCAGGATCGTGATGCCGCGCTCGCGTTCGAGGTCGTTGGAGTCCATGACGCGCTCGTCGACGTCCTGGTTGACACGGAACGCCCCGGACTGCCACAGCATCGCGTCGACCAGCGTGGTCTTGCCGTGGTCGACGTGGGCGATGATGGCGACGTTGCGCAGGTCGTCGCGCAGGGCGTCCCCACGGTCGAGGCGCGCGTTGGTCGTCCCGCGCTCGGGACGCGGATCGTTCGAGGCAGGCACGGGTGGTCCGATGTGTGTCGAGATGAGGGCTCACCCGGCGGTTCGAGGGGAGCGGTCGACCCCGGCCACAGGACCGGGGTCGAGGTGACAGGCTACCGGGACGCAGTCGACCATCGACCAGGAGCGTGCGGCGTGCGGGTGAACCTGAACATCGAGGGACAGGAGTCGGTCACCTGGCAGCAGTGGCTGGACATCGCCGCAGCCGTCGAGGATGCGGGGCTCGAAGGTCTGTTCCGCTCCGACCACTACCAGTCGGTCCAGAGCCGCACGGAGCGCTCATCGCTCGACGCCTGGTCGACGTTGGCTGCGCTCGGGCACGCCACATCGACCATCCGGCTCGGCACGATGGTGACGCCCACCTCCTTCCGCCACCCCTCGGTGCTGTGCAAGGACGTGGTGACGGCCGATCACGTGTCGGGTGGTCGGGTGGAGCTTGGGCTGGGTGCTGGCTGGCACGAGCTCGAGCACACCACCTACGGCTTCCCGTTCGAGGAGCTCGGTCACCGCTACGAGGTGTTCGAGGAGCAGCTCGAGATCATCGTCCGGCAGATGACCGAGGACCGGTTCGACTTCCGCGGTGAGCACTATCGCCTGGAGGGCTGCGAGGCGCGACCGAAGCCGGTCCAGTCACCGCGCGTGCCGATCATCCTCGGTGGTCGCGCCGGACCCCGCGCGGCGCGCCTGGCCGCCCGGTGGGCCGACGAGTACAACACGACCTTCCCGTCACCCGACGCGGTCCGCGAACGCAAGGCCAACATCGATCGAGCCTGCGAGGAGGCCGGCCGCGATCCGCTGGTGTTCTCGATGATGACCGGGTGCATCCTCGGCGCGAACGATGACGAGGTCGAGGACCGAGCCCGACGGCTGATGGCGCTCTCCGGCCGCGACGGTGACGCGGGTCACTGGCTCGACGGTCTGCGGGACGAGTGGATCATCGGCACCCCGGAGCAGGCCGCCGATCGGCTCGCGGACTACGCCGATGCCGGCCTGTCCCGGGTCTTCCTCCAGAACCAGCTCCACGACGACCTCGAGGTGGTCGCCCTGATCGGCGAGGTCGCCCGACTCGTCGCCGGCTCAGTTCGGCAGCGGTGTTGATGGGTACGAACAACGGCGGTTCCCGCCTGGGCTGGGAACCGTTCCCGATCCTTCTTCCGCGGAGGACGTGCGCGCATGAGATGGGTTGCTGACGATCGGTGGGTGGCTGACGATCGCCCTGTGCGTCACCAGCCACCCAACGGTCGCCAGCCACCCGTTGTGGGCCCTCGGCGGCGGAACCACCGGTAGGCAACCCGGGTATCGCTACCCGTCGCTACCCGTCGCAACCTGGCCACGCCTGGCTACCCGTTGGGCAGCAGAAGCGTTGAGTCGAGGCCGGCGAGTCCCGTTGCCAGGGTCGACTGGCGTCGGTCGAGCGTGAACAGTGGAAGGCCGTGATCGCGACACGTCAGGGCGATGAGGAGGTCGTGGACGTTCCCGCCGAGGTTCAGGGACCGGCCCGTGCGCAACACCTCCGCGTAAGCCGACGCGGGTGTCGCCACGATGCGGCCTTCCTCGCTCCAGGGAGCCAGGGTCGTCTCGACGGTCCGCGCGTCGAGGTTCCACGGCGCACGCCGCAGGGCCGCCCAGGTCTCGGCGAGGACGATCCCCGGCACCTGGCCGCGCGCGGCAGCGGCGACGTGGGGACGCGCGATGGCGTGGAACTCGTGGTTGGTGATCAGGCCCGCCACCAAGACGGAGGTGTCGATCACCGGTCATCGCGTTGCAGGTGAATGGCCTCGGTGGTTTCGGCGTTGCTCACCGTGCCGACGTCATCGAGGGTGACGACCGGAAGTCCGTCTTCGCCGGAGGTGACGGTGGCCTGACGGCGTCGCTCGAGCAGCACACCTTCAGGCGTGGAGACGAGCTCGAGGGCACCACCATCGGGCAGGCCCAGTCGTTCACGTTCGGCCTGTGGGATGACGACGCGGCCCTGTGCGTCCACCTTGACGGTGACGGTCATGGAAAGCCTCCTCTGCTACCACCGTGATGGTGTCACGGTTCCATCGGCGTGGCAACGTTCCTTCGTGTCTCAAAACGTAAGATGCGCGAGCCACTCGGATGCGCCCGGATCCATCAGGTCTCTACGGCGGTTCTACACCGGTCCGCGGACACACTCGTCGCCGGTGACCTGGGTCGAGGATGTGGGTGGCTGACGGTCGGTGGGTGGCTGGTGACGCACCAGCGCGTCGTCAGCCACCCGGCGAACGTGAGCCACCCGACGATCGCCAGCGACCCGGTTCCGAGCCGAGCCAGTAGGCAACGCCCGTTGTCCGTATCTCAGCAACACCCGCTGCCGAACTTGTCGCCGGCTGATCCCGGCAGCCGGTATCGACGTGCGCCCCGACCCGTGTGACACGGCGGCCGTCCACAGGCGATCGCTGTCGCACGTCGGGCGTCCGCTTCAGGGGGAGCTGCCACCCGCGGGCTCTTGGCAGGGGACGTCCGGTGCGGCGGGTAGCTGCCTGGCCACCGCGCGGGACCGGTTCCACTCGAGCGGGTCGTCGGGGAGCGCGAGGCGCTCAGGCGACCCGCCGTACGACCACCCGCGGTGCGAGACGCAGGCCCGGACCTCAGCGGGCAGCTCCGCGATCGCCGGTGCGGCGTCGGCCGACAGGGTCGACAGGAGCCAGACGTCGAGCTCCCCGGTCGCCTCGAACCGCTCGACGTTCAGACGCGCGACGATGGCGTCCGGCTGGACCATCCCGAAGATCAGGAGCGCGAGCCCGGTCCACGCGACGGCGGCGCGTGGCAGGTGCTCGGATCGTCGCCAGGCACCGAGGACGACCACGAGCACGAACAGCACGCCGATCCAGACGATCGTCGCGTGCGCGGTCACCCGGTCCCGGGTGAAGCCGAACGCGGCCTCGTACAGCGACAACCGTTGGAACGCGGACACGAGCACGACGAGCGTCAGGCCGCACAGCGCGGCGAGCAGTCCGCGACGCAGCCGCGCGTCACGTTCGTCCCGAGGTGCCGCGTACCGCGAGGCGACCGCGACGACACCGAGGGTCAGGATCGCGACGGTGAGCAGCTGTCCGAACCCCTCCCGGGCGTACGCGGCGTAGGTCAGCCCCGAGGTCCGCTGCACGAGCGCGTCGCCGCCGAACAGGGTCCCAGCCTGGACCAGGACGAAGGCGGCGAACAACCCCACCAGCGTCGCGAGCGGCACGATCCACTCGGAGCCCGCCAGGCTCGACGTCGGGACGCGGGTCAGGTCGTCGTCGGGGCGAGATCGGCTGAGGAGCAGGGTCAGGCTGCCGCTGGCGAAGATGCCGCCGATGACCACCCGCAGGAGCAGGGAATCGAGCGACAGCTCGGGGATCACCGCGTCGAGGAGGCCGGCGAAGGCCGCGTCGGCGGACCGGAACAGCCCACCGAAGACGAGCAGCAGCGCGGTGGTGACGAGCCCCGTGCGGACGTGCCGTCCCCACCTCGCGCCCGACGGCACCGCCCGCTGGATCGCCCGGCTCGCGGCCCCGAGCCCGGTGAAGGTCACCAGCACGGTGCGGAGGACCGGAGCCACCGTGCCGAGCCAGGTGCGGCCACCGCCGACGGCGAGCAGGCCGAGTCCGGCCGAAGCCGGGGCCGTCAGCGCCAGGACCCAGGCCGCGTCGGTGACGGTCGGGAGGACCGAGAGCGCGAGGGCGTTCGCTGCGAACGTCCAGCGCCAGGGGTCGCCACCGAAGGCGCCGGCGTCGTCCCCGCGACGGCTGGCGACGACGGCAGCGGCGACCGCGAACCCGGACAGCACCAGCGCGATGCCGACCTCGCGGTAGGGGAGCAGTAGCGCCGCGATCAGCCCCGCCGTGAGGGCGAGCGCGAGCTGCGACGGCGTCAGCTCCGGACGCTCCAGCGGTGGTGGAGCGCCCGTCGGTGGCCCCGGCGGCGGAGGCGGCTGGGTCGACGTCGAGGGGGTGTCAGCGGACACGGGATGGCTCCTGGTGCTGGTCGGTGGGAGGCGCCGGCGGGAGGGTCAGGACGATGCGGCACCCGGGCCGGTGCGTCGGGTCGACGCGCAGCTGCCCCCCGTGGCGTTCGATGATCTCGCGCGAGATCGACAGGCCCAGCCCGGTGCCGCCCCGTCCGGTGCCCGGCTCGGCGTCGGTGCGGTGGAAGCGGGCGAAGACGCGCTCGAGCTCCCGCGGGTCGATACCGGGGCCCTCGTCGACCACGGCGAGTTCCACACCCCCGCCGAGGAGCCGATGCCCGGAGATCTCGACGTCGCTACCGGGCGGTGCGTGCCGCCGAGCGTTGGTGAGCAGGTTGACGAGCACCTGCTGGATCCGACCCTCGTCCACCTCGGCCAGCAGCGAACCGGCCGGGATGGTGACGCGCACGGGCGGCCCGCCATCGGCGGTCGCGACGGTCGTCGCCGCGCGCTCGGCCGTGGCGTGCAGATCGATCTCGCGGCGTTCGAGGGTGACGACGCCAGCCTCGAGCCGTGACAGGTCGAGCAGTTGCTCGACGAGCACCTGGAGGCGTTCGGTCTGGGCGAGCACGTCGGCGAGCGTCGCGGGATCGGCATCCTCGACCCCGTCGACGAGGTTCTCGGCGACGGCCCGCAAGGCGGCGATGGGGGTGCGCAGCTCGTGGGCGGCGTTCGCGACCAGCTCACGTCGCAACCGATCGGTCGCGGCGAGCTCCTCGGCCATCGCGTTGAACGCCCGGCCGAGGTCGCCGACCTCGTCGCGTGACGTCGCGGTGACGGGTTCGTGTCCCTCACCCGCGGCGAGCTTCGTGGCGGCGCGGGCCATCTCGCGCAGCGGTGAGGTCATCCCGTGCGCGAGCACCTGCACGACCACGAGCGCCACGATCACCGCCCCGGCGGCGACCGGGACCGGCGGCCAACCGGCACGGTCGCCGAGCTCGATCACCGCGACGGTGGCGATGACGGCGACGACGATGACGACCCCGAGCTTGAGCTTGATGGAGCCGAGCCGGTCGAGCGGCCTCACGAGGTCGGCCCGTTGGGTCCCCGACGGGTCGTCTCCTCGAGCGCGTACCCGACCCCGTGTGCGGTACGGATGAGCTCGGCACCGAGCTTGCGGCGCAGGGAGGCGACGTGCGAGTCGACGGTCCGCGTGGAGGCGCCGTCACGGAACCCCCACACATCGTGGAGCAGCTGGTCGCGTGTGCAGACCACGCCCGGTCGGTGCGCGAGTCGCAGCAGCAGGTCGAACTCGGTCGCGGTCAGGTGGACCGATGAACCAGCGCGCGTCACCTGGCGCCGCCCGGTGTCGATGGCGAGCTCGCCGATGATGAGCCGTTCGTCGGTCCCCAGCGTTCCCGAGGCGTGGTCAGCGCGGCGGAGGAGGGCAGCGATGCGGGCGACGAGTTCGCGCGGGCTGAAGGGCTTGGTCACGTAGTCGTCCGCGCCGACGCCGAGCCCGACGATCAGATCGGTCTCGTCGTCGCGGGCGGTGAGCATGAGCACCGGCACGTGGCGGTCCCGTTGGATCCGCCGGCACACCTCGATGCCGTCCATCCCCGGCAGTCCGAGGTCGAGGATCACGAGGTCCGGACGGAGACGCTCGACGAGCGCGATGCCCGTGGGGCCGTCGCCAGCGAGCTCGACCCGGTACCCCTCCGCCTGCAGACGCTTCGCGACCGACGAGGCGATGATGGCTTCGTCCTCGATGACGGCGATGGTGGCTCGGGTGTCCATGGACTGGACACTACGACGCCGGTGTCGGTGACCTGTGGCGGTGATGTGCGGATCCTGTGCAGACCCGGGGGAGCGCTGTCCCGGCTCAGGGGTGCTCGGCGCCGGCGCTGACCTCGGGGAGCGAGGCGGCGACCACCACGCCGAGCACGCCGAGCGCCGCGAGGAACAGCAGCGCGACCTCGGCGCCGATGGTCGCAGCTGCGGCGCTCAGGCCCCCGGCGATGAGCAGGATCAACCCCATCGCCGTGTTCGACACCGCGATGTAGTCGGTCCGCTCGTTGCCCTCGGCGAGGTCGACCACGTAGGTCTTGCGCCCGATCCGTGACCCCGTGTGTGCGACGGCGAGCAGCAGGTAGGCGCCGGGGTACACGAGCTGCAGTTCGGCGATGGCATCGACCTGGACGGCAGCCACGAACAGCACGATGACCGTCGCGGAGAGCCCGGCGGCCCACTGCATGGTCGCCCGGCTCGAGCGGTCGGACGCGCGCCCCCAGAACCGGCCCGTGATGAGCGCCGCGATGCCGCTGGAGATGACGAACGCTCCGAGGCCCTGCAGCCCGGCACCGCCTCGCTCGGTCGCCAGCGCGACCACGAACGGCGGGCTCAGCGCGGACACGAGCAGCAGCGAGCGGGTCGTGACGAACCGGCGGAAGGGTGCGTCGTCGCGGAGCAGCTCGACGGCGTGCGCGATCGGGGACTCGGCGGGACCGTCGTCACGCTCACCCGGTGCCTCGCGAACGCGCGAGTAGACGGCGGCCGCGGCGACCCAGACGGCGGCCGCGGCGACGAGGAGCCAGGCGTAGGTCGAGGTCGGTGTGTCCTGCCCGCCGACGAACCGCATCAGCGAGCCCACGCTGATCGCCGCGAGCCCCGCCCCGACCGTGCTCAGCCCGCTGATCTGGCCACGCTGCCCCTTCGGCAGCGTGCGCCCGAGCACGTCCTTGGAGGCGAACGAGGACGCGGCACGAGCCAGCGAGAAGACCGCCAGCGTGCCGAGCAGGCCGACCCCCGCCGCCGTGCCGGTCAGGGTCGCCGTGACGAGCGCCATCGCGACGACCGCGACCGCCTGGAGGAGACCGCCCCCGACCCAGACCCACTTGCGGACCGCGAGCCGCCGTACCCGGGGTGCGAGGAACACCTGCGGCACCATCGATCCGGCGTCGCGGATCGGCACCAGCAGCCCCACGATCGCCGCGGGTGCACCGGTCGCGGCGACCAGCCAGGTGAGCACCGTCTTGGCGTCCACGACGAGGTCACCGACGTTCTGGAGGGTGTGAGCGGACACCAGGCGCGTGGCGTTGCTCGGCACCGCGGCGGCCACCTCGGGAGCGAGCTCCGAGGGATCGCTGGCTTCCGACGCGACGAAGGTCGCGTGGAAGCGGTCGCTGAAGGAACTCACGAGTCGTGCACCCGTCGGTCGGAGGTGTGCCGCCCGGACCCTACGATGCGCGTGTGGCGGTGCGGTCGAAGGTATGTGCGGATCTCGTGCACTCGCACACGCGGACCAGGGTGTCCTGGGCGAGCTCCTCGGCGACCGTCCGGTCTCCCACGTAGAGGGCGAGGAGGCCGACGAGCACCGGTGCTCACGCTCGCAGAACGTCGACACCTCACCGGGGTCACCACCCGGCGAGCCTCGCCACGCTGCGCCACTCACGTCTGTCCCCGAGCCTCGGGCCGGTGGCCCGCCCGGTGGGGTGTCGCTCGGCGACGCGGGAACGTCGCCGCGCCGAGGCAGACGTGCGTCGGCCGCGGGCGTCCGGTCAGACCCCTAGCCGCGCGCGGACCGCCGCGGCCTGCCGTCGGGCCACGGGGACCACGGCTCGGTCGTGATCGGCCATGACCAACTGCAGGGTCCCGCCGACCTGCGGGATCACCTCGCGGACGTGGCGGAGGTTGACCAGGTAGGAGCGGTGCGTTCGGACGAAGCCGTCGGAGAAGCGCGTCTCGAGGTCAGCGAGGGTGTAGCTGGTGAGTAGCTTGTCCTCGACGAGCGGGGTCGGCGCGCCGCCCGGTGCGACGAGCTTGAGCTCGGCGTACCCGCGCGCGGCCTCGGCGAAGGCGACCCGCACCTCGTCGACGAGGATGATCCGGTCACCCCGGTGGACGGGCAGCCGGATTCCTTGCCGCGGCGTGCTCTGCGGCGCGGACCCGTCGGTCACCGCGGTCTCGCGGGCGTCCGACGCCGCGTCCCCGTCGTCCTCCCGGCGGTCCGGGGCGCGTCCGAGCGCGCGGTCGAGCGCGCGGCGCAGCCGTTCGGCGTCGAAGGGCTTGATCAGGTAGTCGGTCGCAGCGAGGTCGAACGCCTCGACGGCGTGGTCGGCGTAGGCGGTCGTGAAGATGATCGCCGGAGCCCGGCTCGTCTCCCCGTCCGCGGTCGCGCGACCGACCTGCAGCTCGCGGGCCAGCGCGAGACCACCGACGCCGGGCATGCGGACGTCGAGCAGGAGCACGTCGTAGTCGACCGCGTCCAGCAGGACCTTGGCCTCCTCCGCGGTCGTCGCTTCGCCGACCACCTCGACGTCGTCGAAGCGTGCCAGCAGGTGACGCAACTCGTCGCGAGCGGGAGCCTCGTCGTCGACGATCAGGCAGCGGGCTGTCACCGTCGATCCCTGTCTCTGGTCGTCCTCGGACGCGCGCTGATCACCGGGGCGGTCGCATCGGTAGCCGGAGGCGGACGGTGGTCCCCTCGCCGAGGGTGGACCGTACGTCCACCTCGTGGCGGTCGCCGTAGAGGAGCTGCAGCCGCTCGGCGATGTTCGCCAGCCCGACGCCGTGCCCGTCACCGGCGGGAGCGCCCCGCAGGACCTGCTCGAGCTGCGCCGGGTCCATCCCGACGCCGTCGTCGCGGACCACCACCTCGACCACCTGTGCCAGCGGATCGACCCGGGCTCGCAGCGTCACGCGTCCCCGGCCGACCTTGGCCGCCACCCCGTGCTTGATGGCGTTCTCGATCAGCGGCTGGATCACGAGCACCGGGACCGCGACACCGAGCACCTGAGGGTCGACGTCGAGGTCGACCTCGAGCTCGTCGCCGAAACGGGCCTGCTCGAGGGTGACGTAGGTCCGCACGAAGGCGTACTCCTGCGCGAACTCCGCGAACTGGCCGTGCTGGCGGACCGCGTAGCGGAAGAAGTCCGCGAGCCGGATCAGCAGCTGGCGGGCCGCCTCCGGGTCGGTGCGGACGCGCGCCGCGATCGTGTTCAGGGTGTTGAACAGGAAATGCGGGTTGATCTGGGACCGGAGGGCCTCGAGCCGCGCATCCGAGCTCCTGCGCGCCTCCGCCTGGAGGTCGGCGAGGTCGAGTGTCAGCGACAGGATCCCGGCCACGGACGCGACCAGCTCGGAGTCCGGCGGAGGTTCCGCCGTCCGGTAGACGGTCACCGACCCGACGATGGTGTCGCGGACCACGAGGGGAGCGATGGTCGCGGTGCGGAGGGGGCAGCCCGGCTCCGGGCACCCGAGCCCGCCGGTGACGACCACCGTCTCACCGGTGCTGAAGGTCCGTTCGCGTGCTGGGGTCCACAGCGCGGACCCCTCGGCGTGGTGGTCGTGGCCGGGTCCGACGAACGCGAGCATCCGTTCCCGGTCGGTGATCGCGACGGCATCCCCGCCGAGCAGCGGCCGGAGCAGTTCGACGGTGCGGCGGGCCGAGCTGCGGCTGAGCCCGTCCTCCATGGCCCCCGTGGTCGGGACGGGGATCGCGATCCGCCGACGGCGCGCACGTGGACCGCGCAGCGTCGAGGCGTACCCGACGATCAGCACGTCGGTGAGGATCACGCCCGCGGTGATCGTCAGACCCGCCGACAGCGGCGGGTCGGCGAGCTGCTGGCTCACCACGGCGACCACCACCCACACCAGGGTGACGACCACGACGAGGGGGGCGACGGTCACCGCCGGCCTCCCCGCAGGGTGAGCGCGGTCATGCGCTCCACCTGCCGGTCCGCCGCCGTCCCGTGCATGCGGACCCACGCCTCCGTCGCATCGCCAGGGTCCGGGTCGCGCCGTGAGACGACGGCGACCGCGAGCGTCGACAGCGGGGCCGCGACGAGCGTCGGCGCGAGCAGGATGGCGCCGATCCCCACGCTCGGGTCGGCGCCGCTCCAGAGCCCGACCACCAGGGCGGTCACCGCGGTCACCCCGCCCACCACGATGCCGGCGACGGCGCCCCGTGCGGTGGTGCCCCGCCACCAGATGCTGGTGAGCAGGGTCGGGGTGATCGCGCTGCCCGCGAGCGCGAACGCCCAGGTCACCATCGTGGCGATGACGGAGGGGAAGATGCCGAGCAACCGGGACGGCTCCACCGCCAACGCGACGAGCGCGGCCAGCGCGGACACCACGACGATCGCGACACGTCCCGCGGCGACCGCTTCGCCGGGACCGGCGTCCGGTCGGAGCACCTGGGTGACCACGTCGTGCCCCCACGAGGCCGCCGCGGCCAGGAGCAGGCCACCGATCGTCGACACCATCGCGGCGAAGGCGGCCGTGGCGACGAGACCGATCCCGGTCGTCCCGGCGACGATCCGTCCGAGGACGAGCAGTGCGTGTTCGGGGACACGCAGCACGCCGTCGACGGTGAGTGCTGCGAGCCACGGTTCGTCCGCTGCGCGGGGGATCAGGACGCGCGCGGCCGTGCCCAGCAGCACCGCGAGTGCGTAGAAGATCCCCGCCAGACCGAGGACCCACACGGTCGTGGTCCGCGCTGCGCGTCCGGTCGGGGAGGTGAAGTAGCGGTTCATCACGTGGGGGAGACCTGCGGTGCCGAGAACGAGCGTGACCAGGAGGGCCGCCTGACCGGTGGCGCCGTACCGCGCCCCGGGCCGAGCGAAGCTCGCGTCCCCACCGTGGATCCGGTCGGGCACGGTCTGGAGCTCGTCGCCGACGACGGCGGTCAGCGGACCGGTGCTGGCTTCCTCGACAGCGACGTCGTAGCGGAACCCGCCTGCGGTCACGATCGCCACCAGCCACACCAGCACGGCCAGGAGGAAGCCGAACTGGAGCGCCTGGTTCCAGGTGGTGCCGCGCATGCCGCCCACCACGACGACGGCGCTGACGGCGGTCGCGGACACGATGACCCCCGTGGCGTACGGGCTGAGGCCGAGCATCCCCGTGCCGACGAGCAGCTCCCAGGTCATGCCGCTGCCCACCGCCTGCGGCACGAGGTAGGACAGGATCACCAGCTCGACCGCCACGACGGCCACGAGCCGGACCCGGTCGGTCGCGTGCGCGGCGGCGGCGTCGCGGCCGACCGTCGGTGGGGCGAACCTGGTCGCCAGGAAGTCGGGCAGGGACACGGCGCCGAGCCGCCGCAGCGGCGCCGCGACGAAGAGCAGCACCGGGACGAAGCCCGCGGCGAACCCGGTCGCGTACCAGACGCCGTCGAGCCCGGAGGCGTACACGGCCGCGGCGACTCCGAGGAACGAGGCCGCCGACAGGTAGTCGCCGCAGATCGCGCAGGCGTTGGTCGCGGTCCCCGTGCGTCGCCCGGCGAGGAAGAAGTCCAGGGTCGTGGTCCGTGTGCGGTGCCAGGCGAGCGCGGAGGTGGCCACCACCACGAACCCGAAGAGCATCAGGGTCGCGAGGTCGAGCGACCTCACGGGCCGCCGTCCGGGTCGGGGCCGCCGAGCATCCGGTCCTCGATGGAGCTCGCGAGCGTGGCGGCCGCGATGCCGAGCACGAGGAAGAACACGTACAGGCCCACCGCTGCCACGAGGAAGTTCGGGGACAGGCCGCCCGCCAGACGTGACTCGCTCCACCACGGCAGCAGGAGCGTGAGCGCGGGGACCGTGCCCGTCACGAGCAGGAAGACCAGTCCGTAGCCCAGGGCGGTGCGCAGCTGGGTCTGCGCGGCCGCGTCGACCTCGGCCGGCGTATCGGTCGACGAGGAGAAACCGGCCGTCGCGTCATCCGCCGCGTCGGTACCGGTGTCGCGTCGGTCTCCCGTCCAGGCTCCCACGACGAGGGACCGTAGCCCCCGTCGTGCCCGCTCAGGATGCGGGGTCCGCACGGGCGAGCAGCTGCCGGGTCGCGAGCGCAGCCAGGAAGCCGCCGATCAGGGTCAGCACGAGCCCGAACGAGGGCGCGCACACGCGGAAGTCGCACCCGATCGCCACGAGCCGCGCGACCTGCCAGCCGCCGATCGCGAGCGGCGTGATCGCGAGCACGAGGGCGTGAGCCAGCGCGAGACCGCGGCGCCGGATGAAGGCGCCGGCGAGCCCGATCCCACCGGCGGACAGGGTGTAGAGGCCACCTCCCTGCACCCCGAGGACGTTGCCGCCCACCGTGTCGATCCAGGGGGTGACGGCACCGACGAGCACGATGATCGCCGCGATGATGAGCCGCCGATCCGCACGGTGTGGTGCCGCGCCACGAGGCGAGGCGGGCGGTGTCGCGGCGGTCCGGGACGCGGACGGGGATGAGGTGTTCACAGCCCGACCCTACGGACCGCTGAGCGCCGGGCCGTGGGCGGGGTGACCAGCGGTCGCCAGCACCCTGCCACCGGACCGGCAGCCGGGACGAACGGTCGGCCACCGCCGCCGGACGTCACCTCCGTCCCGCTCGCGCCGCCCGGGGTGGCGCGGCGACCGTTCGGGAGGTGGCCGTTGCTCGGAGGCGTCGAGGGCGACAGCGTGGATCCCGGCGCCACCCCGTGCGTGAGCCCGCGGTGGCGTGTCCCGCACGACACCTTGGGAGAGGGAGCACCGTGGACGACGGGCAACGCAAGACGTACTGGCGCAAGAACGTGCGGTTGATCGCGGGCCTGCTCGCGGTGTGGTTCGCCGTCTCGTTCGGCGCCGGCATCCTGTTCGTGGAGCCGATGAACGAGCTCGGCACCCTCTTCGACGTGCCGCTCGGGTTCTGGTTCGCCCAGCAGGGGTCGATCATCACCTTCGTGGTGCTGATCGGCATCTACGTGCTGCGGATGGACCGCCTCGACGACGAGTTCGGCGTGTCCGAACGCGACGAGCACGGGCGGAGGCACTGACGTGGGCATCCTCGGTTGGACCATCTTCTTCGTCGTCCTCACCTTCGGCCTCTACTTCTTCATCGCGTGGCGGAGCCGGGTCAACACCACGGAGGGCTTCTACGTCGCCGGCAAGGGCATCCCCGCGCCGGCGAACGGCGCCGCGATCGCGGCGGACTGGATGTCGGCCGCATCCTTCATCTCGATGGCCGGCATCGTCGCCTTCGGCGGCTACGACGCGTCCTTCTACCTGATGGGTTGGACGGGCGGGTACGTGCTCCTCGCGGTGCTGCTCGCGCCCTACCTGCGCAAGTTCGGCAAGTTCACGGTCCCGGACTTCTTCGGTGATCGCTACTCGGCCACCGCGCGCCTGGTCGCGGCGCTCGCGGCCATCTTCGTGTCGTTCACCTACGTGGTCGGTCAGATGCAGGGCGTCGGGATCGTCTTCGGACGCTTCCTCCAGGTGAACGTCGGCGTCGGCGTCGTCATCGGCATGGCCGTGGTGCTCTTCTACGCCGTGCTCGGCGGCATGAAAGGGATCACCTGGGTGCAGGTCGCGCAGTACACCGTCCTGATCGTCGCCTACCTCATCCCGGCGTTCGCCATCGCCCAGCAGCTCGGCGGCAACCCCGTCCCGCACCTGTCGTTCGGTGCGGTCCTGGCGGAGCTCGATGTGCTGCAGGAGGAGCTCGGGTTCGCGGCGTACTCGGCCCCGTTCGTTGAACGCAGCCAGCTCGACATCATGCTCGCGACCGCCTCGCTGATGATCGGGACCGCCGGTCTGCCCCACGTGATCGTCCGCTTCTACACCGCCAAGAGCGTGCGGGCAGCCCGGTTCTCGGCGTTCTGGGCGCTGCTCTTCATCGCGCTGCTCTACACGACCGCGCCGGCCATCGGCGTGTTCGCCAAGACCAACCTCATCAACGACGTGTCGCAGACCCCGGTCGATCAACAGGAGCAGTGGGTCCAGAACTGGCAGGAGATCGGGCTGATCACCATCGACGACCTCGATGGCGACGGCATCGTCGACTACACACCGGACGAGGCGACCAACGAGCTCACGGTCAGCAACGACATCATCGTCCTGGCCAACCCCGAGATCGCTGGCCTGCCGGCGTGGGTGGTCGGACTCGTCGCCGCCGGTGGTCTGGCCGCCGCGCTGTCCACCGCGGCGGGACTGCTCATCGTCATATCGTCGTCGGTCGCGCACGACGTCTACTACAAGCGCTTCCGCCCGCACGCGACCGAGAAGCAGCAGCTCAAGGTCGGTCGCTGGGCGATGGCCGGCGGCATCCTGATCGCCGGGTACTTCGGTATCTCGCCACCGGGTTTCGTGGCGCAGGTCGTGGCCTGGGCGTTCGGTCTTGCTGCGTCCAGCTTCTTCCCGGCGATCGTCCTCGGGATCTTCTGGAAACGGTTCAACGCCCGAGGTGCCGTGGCCGGGCTGACGGTCGGGATCAGCTTCACCGCCTTCTACATCATCGCGACCCAGTACGCGGGGATGGAGACCTGGTTCGGCATCAGCGCCGAAGGCATCGGCTTCATCGGTGCCCTGCTCAACCTCGCGGTGGCCATCCCGGTCGCCCTGAGCGCTCCGCCGCCGAGCGCGCGGATGCAGGAGCTGATCGAGGCCATCCGCTACCCGGGCGACATGCCCGTCCGCGAGGACGAGCAGATCTGACCGACACGAGCCGCGAACCGGTCGTAGGTTCTGGCCTCCGTCCGGTCGCCGCGCGCCCCGTGCCCGTGGCGACCGGCCCCCCCCCGGCGCTGGGAGCCCACCGTGCGCACACCGTTGACCGTCGCCGACCACCTCGCTCGCGCCGAGCGGGTCTACCCCGACCGGATCGGCGTCGTGGACGAACCGGAGCAACCGGCGCCCTCCCTCGGCAGCCTGAGCTACCGCGAGCTCGGTGAGCTGGCGCGTGCGCAAGCTGCGGGGCTCGACGCGCTCGGCATCGAGGTCGGTGATCGGGTCGCGGTGGTCAGCCACAACGCGGGGCGGTTGCTGACCAGCTTCTTCGGCGTCTGCGCGTCCGGTCGCGTGCTCGTGCCGGTGAACTTCCGGCTGAACCCCGAGGAGGTCGGTTACATCCTCGAGCACAGCGGGGCCCGCGTCCTGCTCGTCGACCCCGATCTCGAGGACGTCTGCGCCGATCTCGATGTCGAGCACCGCTTCGTGCTCGGGCGTGACGACGACCGCATCTTCCGGCGAGGTGTCGAACCGCGGCCGTGGGCGGAACCCGACGAGGACGCGACGGCGACGATCAACTACACCTCGGGGACCACGGCGCGCCCGAAGGGCGTGCAGATGACGCACCGCAACCTCTGGCTCAACGCGGCCACCTTCGGCTGGCACGTGGGGGTCAGCGACCGCGACGTCTACCTGCACACGCTGCCGATGTTCCACGCCAACGGCTGGGGGATGCCGTTCGCGGTCACGGCGATGGGGGTCCCGCAGATCGTGCTCCGCGAGGTCGATGGGTACGAGATCCTGCGCCGCGTCGCCGAGCACGGCGTGACCCTGCTGTGCGGTGCCCCGGCCGTGGTGGCCATGGTGCTCGACGCCGCCGCGGACCTCGACGAGGTGCCGGGGCGCGGCCGCGTCCGGATCGTGGTGGCAGGTGCGCCACCACCGACGCGCACCATCGAACGGGTCGAGACCGAGCTCGGCTGGGAGTTCGTCCAGCTCTACGGCCTCACCGAGACCGCACCGCTGCTGACCATCAACCGCACCCGGGTGGAGTGGGACGAGCTGTCGCCCGCGGACCGTGCGGCCAAGCTGGTCCGAGCCGGGGTCCCCGCCGTGGGGATCGACATCGCCGTGGATGACGAGGGGGAGATCCTCGCCCGCGGCAACCACATCCTCGCCGGGTACTGGGAGCAGCCCGACGCGTCCGTCGAAGCCCTGCGCGACGGTTGGTTCCACACCGGCGACGGCGGTGCCATCGATGACGAGGGGTACCTGTCGATCGTCGACCGCAAGAAGGACGTGATCATCTCCGGTGGGGAGAACGTGTCCTCGATCGAGGTGGAGGACACCCTGCACGCCCACCCGGGCGTCGCCGAGGTGGCCGTGATCGGTGTCCCGCACGAACGGTGGGGCGAGACCGTGGTCGCGCTGGTCGTACGTGCGGAGGGGCAGGAGGTCAGCGAGCGGGAGCTGATCGACCACTGCCGGGAGCGGCTGGCCCACTACAAGTGCCCGACCGCGATCGAGTTCCGCGACGCACTCGACCGGACCGCGACCGGCAAGCTCCAGAAGTTCAAGCTCCGAGCCCCGTTCTGGGAGGGCGAGGACAGCCAGATCAAGGGGTGAGCGGGACGGGGTAGCGTCCGGCGCGTGGACGCCCGACGCGCTACCGATCCGCCCGACGCCGCACGGCGCGCGGTCCTGGCGCGCTCCGCCTCGACGGCGCGCTTCGTCGACGCGCCTCGCCCCACCGCCCGGGGGCGGTCGCACCTGGCCGCCGCGCTGGCCACGTTGCCGACTGCCGCGATCTGGACGGCCATCACGCCCGCCGGCCGCGAACGGATCGCGGTCGCGGCCTTCGCCTGGGGCGTCGCCCTCATGTTCACGGCCAGCGGGGTGCTGCACCTCCGGCGGTGGTCGCACCAGGCGACCGAACGGCTCGTCCGCCTCGATCACACCGGGATCTTCCTGGCGATCGGCGGCACCGGCGTCGCCCTCGGCCTCCTCGGTCTCGAGGGGCACCCGCGGGTCGCGCTCGTCACCATCGCGGTCGTCGGTGCCGGTCTCGGCATCGTCCTCGAGTGGTTGCCGTTCGCGCCACCGCGCGGGTTCAGCAACGCCATCTACCTCACCCTCGGGTGGACACCCGTGGCGGTCCTGCCGTGGCTGGTCGGCAGCGCGGGGTGGGCCAGCGTGGCCCTCCTCCTGCTCGGTGGCGCCCTCTACACGGCCGGCGCGATCATCGTGGGGCTGCGACGCCCCGACCCGGTCCCCGGCCACTTCGGGTACCACGAGCTGTTCCACCTGCTCGTGATCCTCGCCGTCGCGACCCACGCGGTGATGATCGCCGACCTCGCGCGGCGGGTCAGCTGAGGGGATTCGGCGCTTCCACGACGTCGGCCGCGTCGAGGTCGGCCCCGAGCGGCATCGTCCCCCACGCGAGCAGACGGAACCCGGCGTCGACCCGCCCGAGGAGCCGGTCGGGGGTCACGCGCTGCCGGAACGAGACCACCACGAGCGCCACCTTGATGATGCCGTCGCCGTTCAGATGCAGGGTCCGGTGAACCCGGGCCGCTGCTCGGCGGCGAGCACCGCGTCGAGCTCGGGACGGTCGAGGGCGAAGGCCGCGGTGGAGCGGTCCGGGCTGATCGCGAAGGTCACCCCGACGACCTGTCCCGAGGCGTCGATCACCGGCGACCCCGAGTCGCCCTGCTGCAGTTCGGCCGCGAGGAAGAGGACCTCACGCTCGGTGCGCTCGCGGCCGTAGATGTCACGACCGATGGCGGTGCGCCGGTCGCGGATCTCGACCGGTGCGACGCGTGGGGTGTCCTGCCCGCCGGGGTAGCCGATCACGACCCCGGCCGAGCCGACCTCGATCGTCCCGAGCTCGAGCGGTTCCTGGCCGAGCTCACCCACGGTGAGGACCGCGAGGTCGCGGTCGGGGTCGAAGACCACGACCCGTGCCGCCAGGAGCGGACCGTCCGGTGTCCGGACCTCGACGACGTCCGCCCCGGCCACGACGTGGGCGTTGGTGACCACGACGCCGGGTGCCACCGTGAACCCGCTGCCCTCGAACCGACGGCCGCACCCGTCGGCTTCGACGTTGACGGTGGACGCCGTGGCCCGTTCGACGACCGCCGCATCGATCGGGACCTCCGACGGGGGAGGCCCGGTGATCGGGGCCGGTTGCAGGTCGGCGAAGACCTCGGGGAACCGGCTGGTCGTCACGATGTTGCGCAGCGCCTGGACGGTGTCCGGTGGCGGGGGCGTGAGGTTGGTCACCGCCTCGACGACGGCGCTGCTGCGCACCTGCGTCGCGATCGAGCCGGGCACGACCGATGCAGCGGGGATCGCCAGCCAGACGAAGAGGAGGACGATCGCGACGCCGGCCAGGGCCCCGGCGCCGCGGTCCAGCGACGACAGCTGCGAAGCGGCCACGGTGCGCCGCACGCGGATGCCCACGGCCTGGAAGAGGGTCGCGACCACGGTGACGGTGACCGCGAGCACGAGCAAGCCGACGAACAACCGCACCGGGGCCTGGCGGTCGCCGGTGATCGACATCGCGTACGGAACGGTCAGGGTCGCCAGCCCCAACCCGGCCGCGAGGCCGAGGAACGAGGCGGCGCGCGCCACGAAACCGAGGCGTAGACCGGTCGCCACCGCGATCGTGATGGCGACCAGGAGGAGCGCGTCGAGGAGGTTCACCCGCGGAACGGTAGGCGACGGAGCGCGGGACCCGGTGCCGCGCAGCAGCCGCTCAGGACGCCAGCCCCCTGCGGCGCGCTTCACGGGCGAGGTAGTCGGTCAGCCGGGTGTGCAGCTTCGCGGCGGACAGCTCGGCCTGCGGGTGGTGGCCCGGCTGGCGAGCGACCCACAGCGTCCGCAGCTCCTCGCGGCCCCACCCGGAGGTGGCACCGATGCTGACCTCCCACCCCGGGAACTCGTCCTCGAGCCAGGTGATGCTGGGGTGATCGGTCTCGGGGCGGCGCGTCAGGACGGTGGTGTCGGTGTCGTTCACGGTGCCCTCCTGCGCTCGGTGGTCGACGGTGGTGATCCGGACGCCGTCGTCGGTGTCCACCCGTCGTTCGGAGCAACGAACGTACGGGGTTCGGGGCACGGCCGAGTGGACCGGCCCCGGCCGTCGGGGGCCGAGCGCCGAACACGTACGATGGACGGCTCCCGTGCGGTGACGGGAGCGCCGGGACGCCTCCCGGCACCGTGCACGGCCGACCGAGGAGACCGGGTGACCCGTCCGCAGCTCACCTTCGTCCCCTCCGACCTCGTCCCGGCCGGTGGCAGCTTCGCCGTGTGGTGCCCGGATGGGGACGACCTGGCCACCGCTGTGCACGACCTCGGCCTGCCTGCGGGTGAGTCCGGGTCGCTCGCCACCGTGCAGCCGGTCGACGGCGGCCTCGGGCCCGTGGACCAGCCGGCGCAGCTGATCCCCGTCCTGCCCGCCGTACGGCGGCTCGCGACGTTGCCGCCCGGAGCGGACTGGCCGGCGTGGCGGCGGCCCTCAGCCGCGGTGCTCGGGTGGTCGGCGGCGGCGAAGCTGGCGCTCGAGCTCGTCGCAGCGGGCCGCATCCTGCCGACGTTCCGGTCCGCGACGGCGCCCGGGACGGGTCGTGGGTACTGGCGGGTCGCTGCGGACGGCGATGCCAGGCTCGCCCAGCTCGCGGCGGCCCTCCCGGTCGCCGCCCACGCCCTGCGGCGTCCCGACGGACGGCTCTGGGGCGCCGAGGAGCTGCTGCTCGCCTTCGTCGACGCGGTCGCCGACGCGTGCGCCCGCGAGGGACGACGCCCGTTGCTCGATCCCCGTCGCCGCGGCCCGCGGCGGCCGTGGCCCGAGATGTGGGCCGACGCCCTGACCGCCGCCGATCCGACCGTCGCCCACCTCCGCATCGGTGTCGACGACCTCGCCGAGGAGGTCGAGGACTGGTCGGCGCCCTTGCTCGGCCGGGACCACGGGGCTCCGGCACGGTTGGCGGTGCGGCTGCGGCCACCGCCGATCGCGGACACCTCCGACGGGAGCGCGGACCGGCTCGGCGCGACCGACGAGCCGTGGCGCCTCAGCTACCTGCTGCAGTCGACCGACGACCCCGACGTCACCGCCGCGGCGGAGGAGGTCTGGGACGGCGCGGGCCGCGGGCTCGACCTCGCAGGACGTCGCGTGGACGATGCCGAGGCGGTGCTCGTCCGAGGGCTTGCGGTCGCCGCTCGCCTGTTCGCCCCGATCGATCGCAGCCTGTCCGAGGTCCGACCCGTCGGTCTCGACCTCGCCGGCGGGGAGGTCGCGGATCTGCTCGCCGGCGGGACCGACGCCCTGGCGGCCGGTGGCATCGGCGTCCAGGTCCCCGCCGAGCTCCGTCAGGCCGGGGAGCAGCGGCTGCGTCTGCGGGTGCGGATCGGTCGGGCGACACCGACCGCCCCGCGGGTCGAGGGGGCCGCGCCGCTCGGGCTCACGTCGCTGACCGACCTGGCCTACGAGGTGGCGCTCGGCGACGACACCCTGTCCGCCGAGGAGTTCGCGGACATCGTGGCGCTCAAACAGCCGTTGGTCCGGTGGCGGGGGACCTGGGTCCGCGTCGACCACGACGAGACCGATCGGCTGGCCGAGCTCGCGGGTTCGTCGGCTTCCCTCGAGCTCACCGAAGCGCTCGCGGCAGCGCTGTCCGGCCAGACCTACGTCGACGATCTCGGTTGGGTCGAGACCGTGGCGGACGGCGACCTCGGCCGGTTGCTCGAACAGCTCCGGACCGCGGACGCTCCCGGTGACGCGCACATCGTCGACTTCCAGGGTGAACTGCGGCCCTACCAGGAGCGCGGGATCGCCTGGATGCAGCGGTTGTCCGAGCTCGGGCTCGGTGGGGTGCTCGCCGACCAGATGGGCCTCGGCAAGACCATCATGGCGATCGCGCTGCTGGCGGCGCGCACGCAGGATCGCCCCCACCTGGTGGTCTGCCCGACGTCGGTGGTCGGCAACTGGGAGCGCGAGTTCGCCCGGTTCGCGCCGGACGTCGACGTCGTGCGTCACCACGGCCCCGAACGTGCCGTCACCCGGCGCTCGTTCCGACCCGGCACCGTCGTGGTGACCTCGTACGCGCTGCTGCGCCGGGACATCGGCCTGCTCGAGAGCGTCGACTGGGACGTCGTCGTCCTCGACGAGGCACAGCAGATCAAGAACCCGTCGTCGAAGGGCGCCAGGGCGGCCCGGTCCCTCGAGGCCCGGACCCGGATCGCGATGACGGGGACACCCATCGAGAACCGGTTGTCCGAGCTGTGGGCGATCGTCGACGTCACCAACCCGGGGCTGCTCGGTTCGCAGCGGGCCTTCAACGAACGGTTCGCCGTGCCGGTCGAGCGCTGGCACGACGAGCACGCGGCCTCCCGGCTGCGCCAGCTCGTGGCGCCGTTCGTGCTCCGGCGGCTCAAGTCCGACCCGGAGGTCGCGGTCGACCTCCCGCCGAAGCAGGAGCTGACCGTGGCGTGCTCGCTCACCCGCGAGCAGGCTGCGCTCTACCAGGCGGCGATCGACAACGCCTTCGGGGGTGCCGGGCTCGGCGCCACCGCGTTCGAGCGCCGTGGCCGCATCCTCGCCCTCCTGACCGCCCTGAAACAGATCTGCAACCACCCGGCCCAGTACCTGCGGGACGGCACCGACCCGCGCACCGGTGCCGACCGGCTCGAGGGACGCTCCGGCAAGCTCGCGCGCGTCACCGAGGTGCTCGGCGAGGTCGTCGACGGTGGCGAGCGGGCGCTGGTGTTCACGCAGTTCCGCGAGATGGGGCTCCTGCTGGCCCGGCACCTGGCGACGACGCTCGGCCTGCCCGAGGTGCCGTTCCTCCACGGCGGCGTGCCGCTCGCCGCCCGTGACACGATGGTGGCTCGGTTCCAGGAGGACGAGGACGCGCCGCCGATCCTGCTGGTGTCCCTCCGTGCCGGTGGGACCGGCCTGAACCTGACCCGCGCCAGCCACGTCGTGCACTTCGACCGCTGGTGGAACCCGGCCGTCGAGGACCAGGCGACCGACCGGGCGCACCGGATCGGTCAGACCCGCACCGTGACCGTGCACACCCTCGTCACGGGGGGGACCATCGAGGACCGGATCGCCGACCTGCTCGACCGCAAGCGTGCGCTCGCGGACGCCGTCGTCGAGGCTGGCGAGACCTGGCTCACCGAGCTCGACGACACCCAACTGCGCGAGCTGGTCGAGCTGTCCTCCACCGACCTCGCTGACGACGACGACGAGGATGAGCCCACGCCGATGCCACCCCTCGGACGGCCCACGCTGACCGCGATCCCGGGCGGTCGAGCGTGACCGATCCGACGCGACCACCCGCACCGGAGCCGCCCGTCGCCGCGCCTCCCCGGTCGACGACCTGGGCCGCCGACCGCTGGCTCGACCTCCTCGCCAGCGTCGGCGCCGGGAACGCCCGGCGGGTCCAGCGCGGGCAGGCCACGGCCCGTCGGGGAGGCGTCCACGACCTCGAGATCCGGCCCGGCACGATCACCGGCCGCGTCCGCGAGGATCGTGTCAGCCCGTACCGCGTCGAGCTGACCTGGCCGGTCCCCGACGACGACGCCTGGGCCGCCGCGGTCTCGGCGCTCGCGTCGGAGGTCCGATCCACGGCGGCGCTGCTCGACGGCCAGCTCCCCGAGGAAGCCGCCGACGTCCTGGCGGACGTCGGTGTCCCGCTGGTCCCGACCGCCGCCGACCTTGGCCGGTCGTGCACCTGCACCGAGCGCACCAGCTGGTGTCGTCACGTCGCCGCGGTGCACGCCGCGGCGGGGTCGGCCTTCGCGCGCGATCCCTTCCTGCTGCTCCTGCTGCGGGGTCGCACGCGGGACCGGCTGCTCGGAGCGCTCCGCGCCGTGCGTGGTGATGCCGCTCCGGATCCGGGGGCGGACCTCGATCTCACCGCCGGCCTCTACGCCTCACGCGGGGACATCGACGCGGTGGTGCTCGCCCCCCACCCCGTCCAGGATCCAGCGGCGTTGCTGCGTCAGTTGGGTGATCCTCCCGGGGTCGATGACCCGCGGCCGCTCGTCCGGCTCATCGAGCAGGCGGCGGCGACGGCGTGGCGGCTGGCGGCAGGTGACGGTGCCGAGGCTGCGGACCAGGAGCTGCTGCTCGCCGAGCTGCGGGCCCAGCGCGTGGGGGCGGTCGGCTCCCTGGCGAGGGCGCTCGGCCGTGACGAGGACGAGGTCCGACGTGAGCTCGACGCCCTCTTCGAGGCTGGCGCGGTGATGCGCACGGGGACCGGCGACGGGGCGCGTTACCGGGCCCCCTGAGCTCCTGGCTCCCGCTCCACCCCAGGGACGTCGCTCGCCGACGACCGGGTCATGGCGAGTGAGCTCGGGCGGGTGTTGCTGGCTACGGACAACGGCGGTTCCCGCCTGGTCGACCCCTCGGACGTCCGGAGCCCATCCGATCGGTCCGCCCGACCCACCGGGGTGCTCGTGTGGCGCCAACGCCACGTCAGGACCCCGCGAGCCCGACCGATCGTGCGCGCCGGCCTACCGGGGCGCTGGTGTGGCGCCAGCGCCACGTCAGCACCCCGCGAGCCGAGGACCGGGCGGGCCGAGCCAGTAGGCAACGCCCGGCTGTCCGCATCTCGACGACGCTCGCTGCCGAACTCAGGGGTCAGGGCAGCCAGGCCGTCGGGACGTCGACGTGGCGGCTGCGCAGGTACTCGCCGAGCCCCTTGGCCTGGGGGTCGGGGCGCACGGCGGAAGCGACACCCTCGTCGAGCAGCCCGTGGACGACGACGTTGACCGCCAGCAGGTTCGGGAGGGGGAACACGTCGATCGGGAGCCCGTCGGCTTCGGGCAGCAGGCGACGGATGGCCGCGGGGCTCCCGGCGACCTCGCAGAGCCAGCGGTACCGGGCCGGATCGCGGACCCACAGGCCCACGTTCGCGTCCCCTCCCTTGTCGCCGCTCCTCGCACCGGCCACGGCGCCGAGCGGCGCGCGGCTCCGCGGGAACCCCGTCGCCTGCAGCGTCGTGAAGGGATGGTCGATCGCCTCCCGCTCGCGGAGGCCGATCCCGTGGTCCACGCCCGTGGGGCGGACCTCCTCGCGGGTCCCGTCCGCGTGGACCACCACCTCGGTGACCTCCGACGCCGGGACGAGGGCGGGCCAGTACCGACCGAAGGGCTCGGCGTCCGCTGGGGGAGCGGTCAGGGTGAAACCGGGGTAGGACGCGAGCCCGATCTCGACGCAGGCGTCGGCGAAGCCCTTGCGCCCGATGGGCGTCGCGTCGTGGTGCTGGACGGTCAGGGTGAGCGTCGCGGTCGCTTCGGCGTTCGTCGCGGCGTCGGGGTGGTCCGAGCGCACGAGCCGCCAGTCGACACGGTCGAGGGCGTCGAGGTCGATGCGGGCGCCGAGCTGACGACGTACGAGGTCGGCCTTGGCATCGATGTCGAGCCCGGTAAGCACGAACGTGACCCGGTTGCGGAACCCGCCGAGGGTGTTCAGCGCGACCTTCAGATCGGCGGTCGGGGGCTCGCCTCGGACGCCGCTGATGCGGACCCGGTCGGGACCGTCGCCCGTGAGTTCGATCGTGTCGAACCTCGTCACCACGTCCGGGTTCAGGTACCGCGGGTCGCCGATCTCGTAGAGCAGCTGCGCGGTGACCGTGCCCGTGTCGACCAGGCCGCCCGAGCCGTCGTGCTTGGTGATGACCGAGCTGCCGTCGGGGTGCAGCTCGGCGATCGGGAAGCCGACGTGCTCGAGGCCGGGCACCTCGGCGAAGAAGCTGTAGTTGCCGCCCGTGACGTGGGCGCCGCACTCGATCGCGTGGCCGGCGACGACGGCGCCAGCCAGGGCGTCCCAGTCGTCGCGACCCCAGCCGAACCGCCACGCACCCGGCCCGACCACGAGCGACGCGTCCGTGACGCGCCCGGTCACCACCACGTCCGCGCCGGCCTCGAGCGCAGCGGCGATGCCCCACCCACCGAGGTAGGCGTTGGCGGTGAGGGGCGGGATCCGCAGACCGCTGAGCGGCTCGCCGGTGTCGAGGTGGGCGAGCCCGTGGCCGCGCTGCTGCAGGTCGTCGAGGCGCGGCAGCAGGTCGTCGCCTTCGACGTGGGCGACGGCAGCGTCGACACCGAGCTCCGCCGCGAGCTCGCGGAGCGCGGCGGCCATCCCGGCGGGGTTCAGCCCGCCGGCGTTGACCACGATCCGGATCCCGCGGTCGATGCAGGGTTCCAGCACCTCGCGGGCCTGCTTCAGGAAGGTCCGGGCGTATCCCGTCTCGGGCGCCTTCTGGCGGCCTCGCCACAGGATCAGCATCGTGAGCTCGGCGAGGTAGTCACCGGTCAGGACGTCGATGTCGCCGCCCTGCACCATCTCGCGAGCTGCGGCGAACCGGTCGCCGTAGAACCCGGACGCGTTGGCGATGCGTAGGACGTCCTGCGACACCTCGGCTCCTCCGCTCGAGCGACGGCCGACGCTAGCCCGCGGCCCGGTCGGAACGGAACGCGAGGCGTGCATCCGTTCCGTACCCAGGCGCTCCTGCCGCAGCTCGAGGCCGCCGCCTCCCCGGCCGACCCGGCGCGGATGGCCAACATCGGCTCGCCCCGCGCCACATCACCGTCAACGCGATCGCGCCGGGCCTGTACCCCTCCAAGATGACCGCTCGCCTGATGGAGCACGCCGATCAGATCGGCGCGGCCATCCCGCGGGGACGGCTCGGTGAGGTCGAGGACCTCGCCGGCACCCTCATCTACCTCGCGTCCCGCGCCGGGGCCTACACCACGGGCGCGATCGTGCCCGTCGACGGTGGGGTCGCCACGCTGCGGTGACGCACCGATCCGCTCCGCGACGGCTCGGCGAAGCACCCGAGTTCCCGTCGGGCGGTGTACTGGACCGGGTGTTGCAGGAGTGCACTGGTGTCGACCACCGTGGCTACGGACCTCGATCTGTGGCACTATCCTCGGCGACCGTCGCCCGAGATCGCCCGCGCTCTATCGCCGGCACCAAAGACCGGCCGCTGGACGGACGTGGACGATCCCGGGCCGACCGGGGCCGACCGCGTGTCCCCGCTTCCCGACCTGAGGATCCCCGCTGCGTCCCGTCTCGATGGCTCGGATGGTCGCCGCCGGCGTGCTCGCGGTGGGGCTGCTCGTCCCGTCGGTGGCCACCGCGCAGTCCTCCGGCGACCTGCAACGCGAGCTCGACCGCACCCGGGACGAGGCTGCTGAGCTCGGCTCGGAGCTCGGTGAGCGCCGCGGACAGCTCGTCGCCGCCGAGGAGGAGCTGGCCGCCGTCGGCGCCCGGGTCATCGACGCCCGCGGACGCTTGCGTGCTGCCGAGGGGCAGCTGGCGCTGGCCGAGGCCGCCGAGACCGAGGCCGATGCCGAACGTCGGCGTGCGGAGCGGGCCCACGAGCGCACCGAAGCTGAGCTGGCCCGCACCCAGGCCGAGCTCGAGGTCCAGGAGGGCAACCTCGCTGGGCAGGCTGCTGCCGCCTACAAGTTCGGTTCCGCGGGGGCCCGCGCCGGGTCGATGGCCTTCGAGGTGGTCCGCCGCGCGCAGGACCCGAACGAGCTGGCCGTCGGCATGCGCCAGATCGCGGTGGTCATCGACGCCCAGGGTGACCTGGTCGCCGAGGTCGCCGAGCTGCGTGACGACCAGCGGCGACTCACCGACGAGGCGGCCCGCGCTCGAGCCCGGTCGGCCCAGGCCGCCGCCGACGCAGCGGCCCAGGTCCGCTTCACCGCGCAGCTGCGCGAGGATGCCGGAGGCCTGGCCCGCGAGGTCGCCGCGGAGGAGGGCCGTCAAGCGCAGTTGGTGAGCCAGCTGCGGACCGAGACGGCCGAGACCGAGCAGGCGCTGTCCCGCGTGGCCGCGCGCGAGAGCGAGCTCGCAAGCGAGCTGGCCACCAGGCGCATCGCCGCCGAGGCCGCAGCCGCCGCCGAGCGCGACCGCGCGTCGAGCAGCGCAGGATCGGGCAACGGGAACGCCGGCAGCGCCGGGGGGCCGGCCGTGTCCGGGGTCTGCCCGGTGGTCGGGGCGGTCGCGGGCCGGGACTTCTCCAACGACTGGGGCGATCCCCGCTCCGGCAGCCGCAGCCACCAGGGCAACGACATCTTCGCCGACCGCGGGACGCCCATCGTGGCGATCGATGCCGCGGTCGTGACCCAGGTCAACCGGACCGACTCGGGGCTCGGGGGGCTCACGGTGTCGTACCGGACCGCCGACGGCAGCGAGTGGTACAACGCCCACCTCGAGTCCGTCGCGGCGGGGATCGGCCCGGGGACCGCGGTCCGTCGCGGTGAGGAGGTGGGCACGGTCGGGACGTCCGGCAACGCCCGCGGGACGCCGCCGCACGACCACATCGGTCGACGCTACGGCGGATCGTGGGTCAACCCGTGGCCGACCATCAGTCCGCTCTGCAGCTGAGGGCCAGCGGGCGGATCACCGGGCGGAACGCACGCCCTCGACCTCGTCGACCGGCACCGTCAGCCAGCGTAGGCTCAGCTGCACCAACGGCCCGATGCTGACGGCGAACAGCACGGTGCCGAGCCCGACGGTCCCGCCGAGCATCCACCCGATCGCCAGCGCGGTCACCTCGATGCCCGTCCGGGCGACGGCCACGCTGATCCCGCGACGTGCGAGCCCGGTCATCAGCCCGTCGCGCGGCCCCGAGCCGAAGTGCGATCCGAGGTAGAAGCCCGATCCCACGCCGAAGAGGATCGGCCCTGCCGCGCAGAGCGCGAGACGCGCCGCCAGCGACGACGGGGTGTCCAACACCAGCAGGGTCAGGTCGATGACCACGCCGATCACGATCACGTTGGCGATCGTGCCGGGGCCCGGGCGTTCGCGCAGCGGGAACCACGCGAGCAGGACCAGCGCGCCCACGCCGATGCTGACGGCGCCGATGCCGATGCCGGTCCGCGTCGCCACCCCCTCGTGCAGCACGTCCCACGGGCCGAGACCGAGGTCGGCGGCGACCATGCTGGCGATGCCCCACCCGCACAGCGTGAGCCCGCCGAGGAGGCGGGCGATCCGGAACGTCACCGGCCGTCCCGGTCGCCGAGCCACCCCTCCAGCTCGGCACGCAGCTGGAGCAGTTCGTCGGTGTCGTCGTCCTCGAACGTGCCGGCGCGGGCCGTCTCCTCGCCGAGGTCCGATGCGGTGCGTTCCCGGCGGCGGCGCGACCAGATCGGCGGCAGGTAGCTGATCAGCCGTTGCTGGTCGCGGGCGGCCTCGTGGAAGGCCCGCTCGGCGCCCGAGCGCGGCCGCGATCCGTCCTCCTCCGGTACCGACAGGTCGACCCGCCACAGGCCGTCGGTCTCGAGCTCGCGGACGGCCCCGAGGTGGTCGAAGACCTCGAGCATCGCGGTGTTGCCGGCGAGCACGTAGCTGCGGAAGATCTCGATGCCTGCGGCCCGTGCACGCGCCGCGAGGGCGCCGAGGAGCAGCGTGCCGGCACCCTGCCCGTGGTACTCGTCAGCGACCGTGATGGCTGCCTCGGCGACGGTCGGCTCGAACGGCTCGCGGATGTAGCGAGCCACCCCGATGCCGGGCCGATCCGGGCGACATCGGTCGAGCGCCACGATGGCTTCGTGGTCGTGGTGGTCGACGTCGGTCAGGTACCGCAGCTGCTCGTCGCTCAGCTCCTCGACGACGCGCTGGAAGCGCAGGTAGCGCGACGCGGGAGACAGCCGGCGGATGCCTTCGGCGAGGTCGTCGCGGTCCGCCGGTCGGATCTGACGCAGCAGGGCGGGGGAGCCGTCGCGCAGGTGGATCTCGCGCGACCAGCCTCCGGGGAGGACCGCGAACCGATCGTCCCGAGCCTCGTCCACGCCTGCCTGCCTCGTCGGTCCGGTCCGGTCCACCAGGCTACCGGTGCTGCCGGGGGCGACCGCCGGGGGGTGTCCGGGGTGGGAGCGGCCGGCCCGGTCCACTAGCCTGTGCCGACGTCGCAGCTGCTCCCGCTGCACGACCGTGTCCGACGTAGCCGTCCCTCGCCCACCTGTTGGAGGACCGCCGGTGCCGAACAAGCTGCTCCCCATCCTCGCCGGGATGTTCCTCGCCTCCGTGGTCGTCGTGGCCGGGTTGCTGGCCTTCATCCTCCCGCCCGACACCTTCGAGCCCACCGTGGCCGAGCGCGCGGCCGCGGAGCAGGAGGCCCAGGCCGAAGCCGAGGCCGAGGGCTCGACCAGCGAGGACTCGGCCACCGAGGACGCGGCCGACACCGCGCCCGGCGGCGGCGACTCCGAGGGAGGCAACGAGGCCGACCCAGGTGGCGAGGACACCGGGGACGTGGCGCAGGAGGACCAGGGGTCCGAGGGCGCCTGATCGGGACCGGAGGCTTCGTGCGGCGGATGGTGGCACTGACCTCCGCGTTCGCGCTCCTGACCGGTTGCGCGTCGGGGACGGCAGCGGCCCCCCGGCCGGCGCTCAGCGTGGTGTTGGCCGACGACTGGGAGACCGCGCCGACCGTCCGGCAGGTCGTCCGGGACTTCGAGCGCGACCACGAGGTGCGTGTCCAGGTCCAGGCCGCACCGTTCTCGCAGATCCCGGACCTGGTCCGCAACGCCAGCGACCTCGGCGACCCGTTCGATCTGGCCCACTGGCACGCGTTCGCCGCGGCCGCCGACGGTCTCGCGGAACCCCTCGACGAGCGGTGGCGTGTCGCGGGTCTCCGAGCAGCGGACTACCTCCCCGGGGCGGTCGACGACGTCACCTGGGAGGGGGTCCGGTACGGGGTCCCGCTCGACGTCAACGCGCTGGTGCTGCTGGCCAGCGCGGATGCGCTCCGGTCGTCGGGGCTCGCGCCCGGGGATCTGGCGGACGCCGAGCGGTTCCTCGAGGTCGCACGCACCCTCCGCGACGCTGACGGGGTGGAGCACGCCATCACGGTCTCGGCCTCGAGCTGGACGGCCTACGGGTGGATCCGCGCCTTCGGTGGGGACGTGCTCGTCCGCGATCCCGCAGGTGGGGTGAGCTTCACCTTCGACGATCCCCGCACGATCGCGGCCGTCGAGCTGCTCGGTGCGCTGGCGACCGAGGGCATCGGCACGCCCCCGTTCGCGCCCGACCTCTCGCTCGACGCGATCCAGTCGCTGACGACGGGGTCGGTCGCTCTGCACGCCACCGGTTCCTGGGATCTGCCGGTGACGCGCCGTGCCCGCGACTCCACGGTCGGCGACGACCTGCTGGTCCTCCCGCTCCCACGGGGGGAGGGGGACACGGGCACGGTGCTCGGAGGCAGCAGCCTGTTCGTCCCGAGGGATGCCGAGCAGCCGGACCTGGCCTTCGCCTTCGCGCTGGCGTTGACCGATGCGACGGTCGCTCGGACCCTCGCCGAGGAGGAGGGCCGTCTGCCGGCGCGCGTCGAGGTCTACGACGA
Organism: Nitriliruptor sp.; assembly: GCF_040882075.1. Taxonomy (NCBI): domain Bacteria; kingdom Bacillati; phylum Actinomycetota; class Nitriliruptoria; order Nitriliruptorales; family Nitriliruptoraceae; genus Nitriliruptor; species Nitriliruptor sp. Next base: position 8,896 of record NZ_JBBEBZ010000171.1, on the reverse strand, counting down.
TCCCCTCTTCCGTGACCAGCCCGACCTCGCGGCGTTCGTCGCGCAGCTCCCCGACGCTGACGTGATGCCCCTGATCGCCTACCCCGAGCTCGCCGCGGCGTTCTCGGCCACGCTCGAACGGGTGCTCAAGGGGCAGCAGGACGCCGCTGGCGCCCTCGCCGAGCTGCAGGAGTTGGCGGAACGGACCACCCGGTGACATCCGCCGGGGGTTCGTGGCTCGTGCGCTCCCTGGCGCCGAAGTTGTTCGGCGCGTTCGTCGCCGTCCTGGCCCTCGCGAGCCTCGCCACGCTGCTGGTCTCGTCGAACCTGACCCGCTCCGAGCTCGAGTCCCGAGCGCGCGAGCTCACCGCGGAGCAGACGGCCGCCTACCGCAACCAGCTCCGCGGCGAGGAGACCGGCACGGTCCGGAGCCTGACGGCGTTCGTCCAGCAGGCGCAGATCCAGGGCGACAGTGCCCGGGCGTTGCTCAACGCCACCAGCGTGGCCCGCCTCGCGGGACGCTTCACCCTGGCGGAGGCGTTCGACCTCGACTCCGGCGCCCCCCAGCTCGAGCCGCCGCGACGGTCCCGCGTGTCGGTGCCACCGGTCGATGATGGCGCCCTGGTCGCGGACCTGGCCTCGCGACGCGGGCAGCGACGCGTGGTCCCCCTCGAGGACGTCCAGGGACGGGCCGCCGGCTGGGGGGTGGTCTACTCGCTGCCCTTCACCGACGGCGGCCACTTCTCCGTGCTCGTGGTGGGCAGCGAGCTCGACCGTGAGTACGCACGCGGGGTCCGCGACCTCGTGGGCGTGGCCGACGTCGAGCTGATCGTCGGCGGCGCCGTGGTCGCCTCGACCGTCGAGGACGATGCGCCGGACGTGAGGACGCCATCGGGTGACGTGACCGAGCCGGGCGTGCACGAGTCGGCCGACGGTGACCGCCTGGTGCAGTACCTGCCGATCGCCACCGCGGACGCGTGGGGATCACCGGCCCACGTCGGGCTGCTGCTCGACGACCCCCTGGCGCCGCTCGACGCGCGTCTCGCCCGGTACCGATCGCTGATGGTGGTGCTGTTCCTGCTGATCGGTGGGGTGCTCGCGCTGGCCTTCGCGACCGCGCTGACCCGGCCGCTGGTCCGCCTGACGCGCACGGCCCGAGCCATCGCCGGCGGTCAGCTCGACGAACCGTTCCAGGTCACCGGCCAGGATGAGATCGGGCAGCTGAGCGAGGCGCTCGAACGCATGCGTCGGGCGCTCCGGGCACAGCTGCTGGTCATCGGCCAGCAGGCCGAGGCGCTCCAGGAGGCGGCACGTCGGGTCGTCGGCTCCGGCGACCGGGAGCGTCAGCGCCTCGCGCTCGACCTGCACGACGGCATCCAGCAACGTCTGGTCGTCCTGCGGATGCAGGTCGGGGCCTGCCGGGGGCGTATCGAGCGCGATCCGGATGCGGTCGACGCCGTGACCCGCGAGCTCGCCGCCGCGATCGACGAGGTCCTCGACGAGCTCCGGGCGACCGCCCGGGCGCTCTACCCCTCGATCCTGCGCGACCGGGGTCTCGGTGGCGCGATCCGGAGCCTCGCCGCCCGGACCGAGGTCGAGGTGGTGGTGCGGCTGCACCCCGATCCGCTCCCACGCCTCGACGAGGTGGTCGAGGCCGGGGCGTACTTCCTCGCCTCCGAGGCCGTGACCAACGCCCTCAAGCACGCAGACGCCGACCGCATCGACGTGCAGGTCACCCTCGAGGCCGACTCGCTCCGGATCGAGGTCGCGGATGCGGGTCGCGGGTTCGATCCGGCCGCGCTCGAGCGCACCGGGGGTCTGCAGAACCTGCGCGACCGCGTCAACGCCCTCGGGGGGAGCCTGCGCATCGTCGCAGCGCCGGGGGAGGGCACGCGCGTGACCGCCCTCCTACCTGTCGGCCCCCCGAGCGTCCCCGAGCTCGCCTCGTTGGAGGTAGAACAGGACCGCAGCGACACGCCGGTTGAGGTCGAGCTCCTCGGAGAGCCCGAGCTTGCGGAAGATCGCGTTGGAGTGCTTCTCGACGGAACGGTCGCCGATGGTCAGCTCCCGGGCGATGGCGGCGTTCCCCTTCCCCGACGCCATCAGCCGTAGGACCTCGAGCTCGCGCGGGGTCAGGCCGGCCAGACGCGATGCGGTGCGTCGGCGTTGCGCTTCGAGCAGGGCCGACACGATCTTCGGGTCGAGCATCGAGCCGCCCGCGCGAACCTCGTCGATGGCCTGCAGCAGCCGGTCAGCATCCCCGAGGCGTTCCTTGAGCAGGTAGGCGACGCCGCTCGACCCGTCCTCGAGCAGCTCGAGGGCGTACTCCGGATCCGCGTGCTGCGAGAGCACCACGATCCCCGTGCCCGGGTGGTCGCGGCGGATGAGACGCGCGAGCTCGATCCCCTCGGTGGTGTAGGTGGGCGGCATCCGGATGTCGAGGATGACCACGTCGACCGCGTCGCGCGCCAGCAGCTCGAGCAGCTGCTCGGGTCCCTCAGCCGTCCCGCGCACCTCGAGCCCCTCGACCGCGTCGAGGACCGCGCGTGCACCTTCGCGCACGAGGTAGTCGTCCTCCGCGATCAGCAAGGTGGTCACCACGGGGCCCTCCCATCCGGCCGATCGGGACCCTAGAGGCGGCGGACGCTGGTGGGTGGGCTCTCCCACGCGGCCGGTCGGCCGCTGGCTGAGCGTGACGCCGGATGGTGGTGGTAGCACCACCACCGCTGGATCGGTGGTCCCACGGTTCCCTCGCGCCGTCCGGCGCGGTCCACTGTGTGCACGCGAGGCACGGTGAGCGCTCCGTACCGGCCGGTGGGGTCCGGCCGGTCGGAGCGCTCCGGCCGCGTTCCCGGCCGCGTTCCCGGCCGCGTTCCCGAACTCGCTCCTGTGCGCACGCGTCCGATGCGTGGCCCAACCGGCCAGCCCCCGTGCCCCGAACCGCCCGGACGCCCCGGAGAGCCCGAGGCTCGCGCACCGGGAGTTCGTCGTCGTGCGGATCGCCGTCATCGGGACCGGGATCTCCGGGCTCGCCAGCGCCTACCTGCTGTCGCGCCACCACGAGGTCCACGTCTTCGAACGTGAGCCGCGGCTCGGCGGTCACACCCACACCGTCCGGGTGCCGCGCTCCGGCGCGCCTGCCGACCCGCGTTCACGGACCGAGGGTGAACTACCGGTCGACACCGGCTTCATCGTCTACAACGAGACGACCTACCCGCTCCTCGTGGCCCTGTTCGACGAGCTCGGGGTCGCGACGCAACCATCGGACATGTCGTGGTCGCTGCGGTGCGAGCGCTGCGACCTCGAGTACGCCGGCAGCGCCCGGGGGATCGTGGCGCAGCCGCGCAACCTCGCCTCGCCCTCCTACCTGCGGATGCTCGCCGACATCGCGCGGTTCAACCGACTCGGGTCGCGGCTCGTGGACGATCCCCGAGCCGCCTCGGTCTCCCTCGGGCACTTCCTCAGGACCGCGGGCTTCGGTCACGGCTTCCGCCACCACTACCTCCAGCCCATGGCCGCAGCCATCTGGTCGTCCGGAACGCAGGACATCGAGACCTTCCCGCTCGGCACCCTGCTGCGCTTCTTCACCAACCACGGCCTCCTCGGCGTGCGGACCCACCACCCGTGGCGGACCGTCGTCGCCGGGACCTCCTCCTACATCGCCCCGCTGACCGCGCCCTTCGCGGACCGACTCCACACCGGTGATGGGGTGGCGACGGTGGCGCGCGACACCGACGGGGTCACGATCCGTACGGCCTCGGGCACCACGGCCCGGTTCGATGCGGTGGTCCTCGCCACCCACGCCGACGAGGCCCTCGGGATGCTGGCCGACCCGAGCCGCCTCGAGAAGGAGCTGCTCGGCCCCTGGGGCTACAGCGACAACGCCACCTACCTCCACACCGACACCGACCTGCTGCCGCGGTCGCGGGCGGCGTGGGCCTCGTGGAACTACCTGCTCGACGACTGTCGCACCCCGTCCCAGCGCGTGTCGCTGAGCTACCACATGAACCGGCTGCAGACCCTCGACGAGCCGCGCGAGTACGTCGTGACCCTGAACCCCTCGACCGCCCCGCGGGAGGGGTCGGTGCTGCGGCGCCTCGACTACACCCACCCCACGTTCTCCCCCGATGCGGTGGCTACCCAGGACCGCTTGGACGAGCTCAACGGGCGCGGCCGGACCTTCCACGTGGGCGCCTACCAGCGGTACGGCTTCCACGAGGACGGGTTGTGGTCGGCGGTGCGAGCCGTCAGCCACCTCGGCGTCAGGTGGCCGGCGTGACGCGGCGGACCGGCGGAGCCAGCGAGCGGCGCTCCGCGCTGTACGTGGGCGACGTGCGTCACCGTCGACACCGGCCGCGAGGCAACGCCTTCCGCTACGGCTCCTACTGGACGCTCATCGACGTCGACGAGCTGGCCGCCCTCGACCGTGAGGTCCGCGGGTTCGGGTACGGCCGGCGCGCGGTGACCAGCTTCCGCGACACCGATCACCTCGGTCCGGCCGACGTCCCGGTCCGGGCCAAGCTCGCGCGCTGGCTCGCCGACCGTGGTGTCACGTTGCCAGCCGGACGCGTCCAGGTCCTGACCAGCCTGCGCGTGCTCGGCCACGTGTTCAACCCGGTGAGCTGGTGGTTCTGTTCCGACGCGGACGGTCGCGTGGTGCTGGTGGTCGCCGAGGTCCGCAACACCTTCGACGAGTCCCACCGCTACCTGCTCGAACACGTCGAGCACCGCGGCGACGGGACGCTCCGCGCGAGCGCACCGAAGGTCTTCCACGTCTCCCCGTTCCTGCCGGTCGACGGTCACACCTACGACTTCGTCTTCGCCCCTCCGGGGGACCGGGTCCTCGCGCACATCGACGTGACGGATGCGTCCGGCCGGATCCTCGACGCCACCCAGACGGGTGACCGGGTCGAGCTGACCGGCGCGAACCTGGCCCGCACGCTCCTGCGCTACCCGCTGGTGACGCTGCGCACCGTGTTCCTGATCCACCGGCAGGCGGTCACCCTGTGGCGGCTCCGGACGCCGTTCTTCCGCAAGCCCGAACCACCGGTGGACGCCTCGCTACCGCTCGTGCACGATCGGACGGCCGTCTCCCCGGCCATCCCGACGGCTCCCGTCACCGAACCGGAGCGGACCTCGAAGGAGCTGGCCTCGTGACCGCACCGACCCTCGTGACCGCCACCGCCCGGCCGCCGGCCGCATCGGAACGCCGCGCGCTCGCCACCGTGTCCGGCATGTTGACCCAGCTCCAGGTCGGCGCGCTCGAGCTCACGCTGCCCGACGGGCGGACGCGGACCTTCGGCGACACCGCGAGCGAGCTGCGGTCGACGATCGAGGTCCACGACTGGCGCTTCTTCATTTCGTTGATCCGTGGCGCGTCGGTCGGCGTCGGCGAGTCGTACATGGACGGCTCGTGGAGCTCATCGGACCTGGTGTCCCTCATCCGGATCGTGATCGCCAACCGGCGCGCCCTCCGGCGCATCACGCCGGCCGCGGTCATCAACATCGCCGGTGACAAGCTCATCCACGGCGTCCGTGCCAACCGGCTCGGGCAGAGCAAGCGGAACGTCGAAGCCCACTACGACCTGTCGAACGAGCTGTACGCGCTGTTCCTCGACGACACGATGACCTACTCGGCGGCGTACTTCCCCGACCCCACCGTGACCCTCGAGGAGGCGCAGGAGGCCAAGTACGCCCGGCTCGCGCAGAAGGTGCGGATCGACGCCGACTCGCACGTGCTCGAGATCGGCTGCGGCTGGGGCGGGTTCGCCTCCCACGTCGCACGTACCTACGGCTGTCGGGTCACCGGGATCACGCTGTCCGAGGAACAGGCCGCGTACGCCCGCGACCGGATGATGCGTGAGGGGCTCGATCACCTCGTCGACATCCGGATCGTCGACTACCGCGAGGTCCGTGGCCAGTTCGACCGGATCGTGTCGATCGAGATGCTGGAGGCGGTCGGCCACCGCTACCTCGGCACCTACTTCGAGACCATCGATCGGCTGCTCGCGCCCGACGGTCTGGCCGCGATCCAGGTCATCACCATCCCCGAGCAGCGGTACGACAACTACCGGCGGCGCCCCGACTTCATCCAGCGCTACATCTTCCCCGGCGGACACCTGCCCTCCCTCGAGGCCATGGCCGGCTCGATGGGCGACAACGGTGAGCTCTACGTCGAGCACGTCGAGAACATCGGCCACCACTACGCCGAGACGCTGCGCCGCTGGCGCGAGCGGTTCCTGGCCAACGTCGACGAGGTCCACGCGCTCGGGTTCGACGACCGGTTCGTGCGGATGTGGGAGTTCTACCTCGCGTACTGCGAGGGAGCCTTCCTCGCGCGGTACATCAACGACCTGCAGCTCGTGCTCACCCGTCCGATGAACGGCACGCTCGGCGTCGGTCCCTACGGGCGACAGCTGGTGCCGGTGCGCGAAGCCGACCTGCCGCCACGCAGGCTCCGGGGCGTCGCGTCCGACGAGGGCGTGGCGTGAGCCGGATGCCGATCGGCGCGCGGGTCATCGACACCGTCATCGACCGCGGCGTCCTCCCCGATCCGCTGCTGCGCGCCGCCATCCGGCGCATGCTCCGTCGGCGGCGCGCCGAGATCACCCGCGGCGGAGCCGAGGCACGCTCCGAACGTAAGCGCGCGCTGCTCGACGAGCTGTCGCGTTCCCCGGTGGCGATCGCGACCGACGAGGCCAACGAGCAGCACTACGAGGTCCCCACCGAGCTGTTCGAGCTGATGCTCGGACCGCACCTGAAGTACTCGAGCGGGTGGTGGGGCCCCGGGGTGCAGGACCTCGCTGGCGCCGAGGAGGCGATGCTGCGGCTCACCTGCGATCGTGCGCAGCTCGTCGACGGTCAGGACGTGCTCGAGCTCGGGTGCGGGTGGGGGTCACTGACCCTGTGGATGGCAGCCAACCACCCGGCCTCCCGGATCACCGCGGTCTCGAACTCCGACACCCAGCGCGAACACATCGAGAGGCAGGCGGCGCTCCGCGGCCTCGACAACGTGCGGGTCCTGACGGAGGACGTGAACCTCCTCGAGCTACCGAGCGAGGCGTTCGACCGCGTCGTGTCGGTCGAGATGTTCGAGCACGTGCGCAACCACCACCGGCTCACCGAGCGGATCGCGACGTGGCTGCGTCCCGGTGGCAAGCTCTTCGTCCACGTCTTCGCGCACCGCTCCGACCCCTACCCCTTCGACCAGGGAGGCAACGGGGACTGGATGGCGCGCCACTTCTTCACCGGCGGGCTGATGCCTTCGGACGACCTGCTGCTGCACTCGGTCCGCGGACTCGACGTCGACGACCACTGGGTGGTGTCGGGCACGCACTACGCGCGCACGCTGCGGGCGTGGCTCGACCGGCTCGACGCCGACCGGGACCGGGCCGTACGGATACTGGCGGACACCTACGGGACGGACGCGGCGACCGCCTGGTTCCACCGGTGGCGGGTGTTCGACGTCGCCTGCGAGGAGCTGTTCGCGTTCGACGGCGGCGACGAGTGGCACGTGAGCCACCACCGGTTCACACGAGCGGCGTGACGCGACACCGACCAGCGGTGGCGGGTTCAGACCCCGGTCGGGCTGCGTGCTGGCTCGGACGGGGGCGCGACCCCGTCCGCGGTCGCGCCGTCGGCCTCGCGCAGCCGCTTCACCCAGTACGCCACGTACGCGATGAGTGCGAGCAAAGCGAAGCTGTGCCACTGCAGGGTGTAGGACAGGTGGCTGCCCTCGTCGAACGGGACCTGCTCGTACACCGCCGGCAGGGCGTCGAGTCCGCGCTCAGCGAGCGCCTCCGCACGGACGGGAGGAGGATCCTGGTCGACCAGACGCACGATCATCGGGAAGGTCGGGCCCGGCAGCTGCTCGGCGATGCGGTCGATGTCGGGGACCTGGATGACGGCCAGCTCACCGTCGGGCGGGTTCTTCGGTCCGAACCCGGGCTCGGGGACGCTGCGTTCGAGGTAGCCCCGGACGGTCACCGGGCCCGAGGGTGGCGCCGCGTCCGCGAGCGGCGGCGGGCCGAGCTCGCGGGGGACCCAACCGCGCCGGACCAGCACGAGGGTGCCGTCGTCGAGCTCGAGCGGGACGAACGAGTCACGGCCGCTCTGCCCCTGGTACGAGCGGCCCTCGAGGAGCAGCTCCTCGTCCGGCAGGTAGATCCCCGTCACCGAGACACGCCGGTACTCGAGCGCGACGTCGTCGATCGAGCTGTCGGCGGCCAGGTCAGCGACGTCCAGCGGGGCCGCGGCCAGCCGCTCCTCGAGCAGCTCGTTCTGCGCCCGACGTTCCTCGAGCCGCTGCAGCTGCCACTGACCGAGGGTGACGAGCACACCGACCACGGCCAGGACGAGGACGTGGGAGAGGAGGGCAGCGGGACGCAGGAGGGAGCGCATCACCGCCGGAGGGTACCTGTGGCCCTCGGATGCTCGGACGGGCCTCGAGGCTCTGCGGCTACGGCTCTCGTCCAACGGCTGCCGAGCTCGCGCCGGCCTGGCGAGCGACGTGAGGGTCGAGAACGGTGTGCACGGTGGCGTTCGCTCGGCACGCGCCTCGAGCCCGCGCGACCGAGTGATCGGCGGGTGAGGCGGGTCGGATGGTCCCAACGAGTTGGTCCGGACGGGGTGGCTGGCGGGTGGGGTCAGAACGGGAGGGAGGGTTCCGGTGAGCTGATCCGTCCCGGTGGCGCTCGATGACCTTCCGGCCGGTCAGCGCCTGGGCGGTCTGGTCCTGCACGTGCCGCTCCCGGTCCGGCGCGTGTAGCGGCGGGCCCAGCGCGGGCGGAGGTGGCGGTGGCGGGGTCGCCCGGGGGTGGGAGCTGCTGGTCGTGGCGGGGCTGGGTGGTCCAGGTCCGGCCGCGGCGGCGGAGCCGGTAGGTCCCGTGGGGGTCGAGCTGTTGGTGCCAGCCGCGGC
>NZ_JBBEBZ010000170.1:0-2248 GCF_040882075.1 Nitriliruptor sp. | reverse complement strand
TAAGTGGTGACCTGGCCTGCGTCGAGTCCGACCTGGCGGCCGGAACGTTGGTATGCCCGTCGTGTGGCGGCGGCACGCTCGCGCCGTGGGCGTGGGCCCGTGAACGTCCGGTCGGGCGCGGTCAGGATCAACGGCGTGTACGTCCGCGACGGGCCCGGTGTCGGGGCTGCGGGGTCACGCATGTGCTGCTGCCAGCGACGATGCTGAGCCGCCGTGGCGACTGGGTCGCGACGGTCGGCCGGGCGTTGGAGTTGAAGGCGGCCGGGCTGGGGCAACGGCCGATCGCGACCGCGGTCGGCGCGTCGCGCTCGACGGTGCGCGGCTGGCTGTCACGGTTTGCCGATCTGGCTGAGACGGTGCGGGCGCACCTGACGCGGTGGGCGGTGTGGCTCGACCCCGGCCTGGTCCGGATCGGACCCTCTCGCAGCCCGTTCGCCGACGCGGTCGCGGCGGTCGTAGCGGCGGGCGGCGCGGCGGCTGTGCGGCTCGGGATCGGTTGCCGCTGGGAGTTCGCGTCGGCCGCGACCGGCGGGCGGCTGATGTGCAACACGACCTCGCCCTTCCCGGGCCCGTGGATGGGCTGAACGCTCGGCTCCGTCACCGAGATGGAGAGAGCAACCGATGGAGGATCGACGACGGCGCGACATCGCGCTGTTCCGCTACGGGCTGATCCGCGCCGCAGCGGACGAGGAGCTGTCCCCGGCCGACCGGGGGTTGCTGGTCCGGGAGCTGGCCGGACGGGAGCACCGCGGCCCGAACGGCGACTGGACCCGGGTGGGCCGCTCGACGTTGGACCGCTGGATCCACGACTACCGCACCGGCGGGTTCGACGCGCTCGTGCCGCAGCCACGCAAGACCGGCCCGGTCAGTGACCGCGAGCTGCTGGACCTGGCGGTGCGGCTCAAGCGGGAGAACCCGCGCCGCACGGCGACCCACATCGTCGAGCTGATCACCACCGACCTCGCCAGACGGGGCGAGGTCCGGCAGGTCCCCTCGGTCCGGTCCGTGCAACGCCACTTCGTCCGGCTCGGACTGCAGGGGCGTGGCCAGGGGCGACCCGCGGAGGCGTTCGGCCGGTTCGAGGCTGCCGCGGTCAACGACCTGTGGGTCGGCGACGTCATGCACGGTCCCGCCGTCGCCGGCCGCAAGGCGCTGCTGTTCGCCTTCTTGGACGACCACTCCCGGTCGGTCGTTGGACATCGGTGGGGCCGCTCCGAGGACGTCCTGCGGCTCGAGGCGGCGCTGCGGCGCGGTCTGGCCGCACGTGGCGTCCCCAAGCGGATCTACGTCGACAATGGCAGCCCGTTCATCTCCCACCAGCTGCAACGTGCCTGTGCCGTGCTCGGGATCCGGCTGGTCCACTCCCGGCCCGGCCGGCCCCAAGGCCGGGGGAAGATCGAACGGTTCTTCGCCACTGTCCGGTCCCAGTTCCTCGTCGAGGTCGACGACCGCGTCGAGACGCTGGCCAAGCTCAACGACCTGTTCACCGCCTGGGTCGAGACCCGCTACCACCACAACGTCCACCGCGAGACCACCGAGACCCCGCTCGTCCGGTTCACGGCCGCCGGCGTCCCTCAGGCGCCGTCGCCGGAGCTGCTGCGTGAGGCGTTCCTGTGGTCCGAGACCCGGACCGTGACCAAGACCGCGATGGTCGCGCTGCACGGCAACCACTACGAGGTCGACCCGGCCCTGGTCGGCCGCCGGGTCCAGCTGGTGTTCGACCCGTTCGACCTGCAACACCTCGAAGTCCGCTACGACGGACGCGAGTTCGGCGTCGCCGTCCCGCACGAGCTCGCCGTCCACGTCCACCCCAAGGCCACCGCCGAACCGCCCGACCTGCTCGACAGCATGCCCACCGGCCCGACCGGGATCGACTACCTCGCCCTCGTCGAGGCCGAGCACCACGCTCTCACGCGGCGGACCATCAACTTCGCCGACCTCGACGGCGACGACGTGGAGGTCGGGCGATGACGGTCGACAAGCTCCGCGCCCACTACGGGCTCACCCGCACCCCGTTCTCCCGCGACCTCTCCCCGTCGCAGCTGTTCGCCGCCCGGGCCCACAAGGAAGCCGTCGCCCGGCTCAGATGGCTCGTCGACGAGACCGCCATCGGGGTCGTCACCGGCGAGGTCGGCGCCGGCAAGACCGTCGCCGCCCGCGCGTGTGTCGCCAGCCTCGACGCCTCGAGGTTCACCGTCGTGTACCTGTCCAACCCCATGGTCGGCGCCCGCGGGATCCACCACCACCT
>NZ_JBBEBZ010000169.1:0-2250 GCF_040882075.1 Nitriliruptor sp. | reverse complement strand
ACCTCAGCCGGATGACGCGGCAGGAGGCGATCGAACGCCTCAACGAGTACTGGGCCACGGGTCGTTGAGCGTGCTCCATCTCCCTGGTGTGGTCGTCCACAGCCGTGGAGCTGCCGGCGGCGTCGACGTACGCTGTCGACCGTAGGGTCCGTCGATCGACGCGAAGGGAGCCGCGATGTCCGTGCCGACCGCGACGGGCCTGACCTACGACGACCTTCAGCCCATGCCGCAGGACGATGGCCTCCGTCGCGAACTGATCGACGGGGAGCTGTTCGTGTCACCCTCACCGGTCCGCCGCCACCAGCTCGCGGTCATGGCGATCGGGTCGGCGTTCCACACCTACGTGCGTGCACACGGTGGCCTCGCGTTCCCGGCACCGATGGACGTGGTGTTCGCACCTGGCACGGTCGTCGAGCCCGACGTGGTCGTTCTCGGGTCCGACCGTGCTGCCGACCTTCGCGACGAACGGTTCATCGACGTCGTGCCCGACCTGGTCGTCGAGGTGTCCTCACCCTCGACCCGACGGCTCGACCTGATCAAGAAGCGACGGCTGTACGAGCGCGAGGGCGTCCCTGAGTACTGGTTCGTCGACCTCGACGCCGACGTGGTCGACGTGCACCGACTGGACGAGACCGCCCACTACGGCGACACCATCACCCTCGACGCGTCCGCGGACCTGACCTGCCTCGCGTTCCCCGACCTGCGGATCCCCGTCCGTGACGCCCTCGCCCGGTGACCAGCTACTACCTCACGCAGCGCGGGCACCGGTCGATGCGTGTCACCCCTGTCCCGACCGAGTCGAGCGTGTGCACCAGGTAGGGCCAGAGCGCGTCGTCGACGAGACGGTGCTGCTCTCGGACGCCACCGATCGCGGTCCGGCGCTGCAGCACCGTGGCGATCCCGCTCCGGTCGGCCGCACGGCACGAGAGGTAGCGCACGCCGTGCACACCCGCCGAGGCGTGGAAGAACCGGCCCCATGCTTGCGTGGTCTCGTACCCGACCGTGTCCAGGTCGGTGTCACCGAGCCGCGGGGACGCCCCGACCTGCGCGGCAGCATCCTGGTCGGTCAGGTCGAACAGGCGGGATGCCCTCGGTGCGCTGATCAGCGACCCGCGCCAGCGTGGGCAGACCTCGACCACTGTGCCCACGGCCGCGGCACCGCGTGCGAACACCTCGAGCGTGGAAACCTCGAACGCCAACGACCCGTAGAGCGCGTAGACGCCGTCGTGCTGCGCGGGAGGTCCGGCGGGGTGCGGATCGAACCGGTGCAGCGGTCCGAACGTCCGTGGCAGGTTCGCAGCCGTGGTGTTCGCGCTCGGGTGCCACACCCGCCAGTAGGGACCTGCCGGTGGCACGGTCTGAAGCCGCCCGGGGGTCCGTGCGGGCGGGTCCGGCAGCTGCGTAGCGGTCACGCGCCGTGGTGGGCTGCGACCGCCACGACCTGCTCGACGTCACCGTCGAGCAGTGCCTGGCGCGGCGTGCGGCCCACGAGGCCTGCGTTCGGGGCCACCACCCAGCTCGACAGCGACAGCGCCCGTCCGGGGAACACCGCCGCGACGCGCGCGATCCCCTCGAGCCGCCCGCGACGCGCCTCGGGGTCGAACTGCCACGCGGGCAACCGCAGACCTTCGGGACCGTCGAGCGCGAGAAGGTCGCTGTCCCGCAGCAGGTTGGTGATCTGGTTCGGCTTCACCCCGGCCCGCCGGGCGGCCTGCTCGCGGCTCAACCCGGTCGTGTACAGCTGCTCGCGGGCGGCCCACACCCGTGCCTCGTTGCGCAGGGTCGCAGCCCGTAGCTCGTCGCCACCGACCGCAGGCAGGCCGGGCAGCTCGCGCCGTGCACCGCTGGTCAGGGTCACGTCGAGATCGGTCATCGCGTCGAGGAACTCCCCGACCGCGTCGAGAGCGCGGTCGGGGAGACCGCGGACGCGCTCGAGGGTCTGCGCCCGGCTGGTGTGCGGTGCCATCTGTTCCACCTCGCTCCCCACCGGGGTCGACCGGCTCTCGCGGGTCTTCCCGCGTGGCCGAGTTGCTCTGTGCTAAATGTGGTCACAGCGTAACACAGGACTGCTACTGGAGCGGTCGTGGGCGTTCACGTACCCTGTGGCTCGTAGGTCCGCCGATCGACGCGAAGGGGAGCCGCGATGTCCGTGCCCACCGCGACGGGTCTGGCCTACGACGACCTTCAGCGCATGCCGCAGGACGATGGCCTCCGTCGCGAACTGATCGACGGGGAGCTGTTCGTGTCACC
>NZ_JBBEBZ010000168.1:0-14464 GCF_040882075.1 Nitriliruptor sp. | reverse complement strand
CAAGGAGCGCGACACGCCCTCGCAGAAGGTCGTGCTCGAGTGCTGGATCGCGAACATGCCGAAGATGGTCGCGACCTCCCACGAGACCGAGCTCCAGTCCGCGCTGCACGACGTGCGTGACGACCTGTTCAAGCAGATCGACAAGCACGTGAACAAGGCGCAGGACCGCGCCCGGCGGTGACCGCACCGCCGAGAGGGTCGCGTGACGACCGCGCGGCGGTAGCCCCGACCGAACGGTCGGTCTAGCATCGCGTGCGGCGGTCCGGGGAGGGATCGCCCCCTCGAGCCTGGAGTTCACCGTGAGCACGTCGACCACCGTTGCCCCCGCGATCGACCGTGACGACCTCGTCGCGCGGCACCTGCCGGACCTCCGGGAGGCGGTGGATGCGGCGCGCGCCCGCTCGTACCACTCGCGCTACTCCGAGCGCATCACTGACCCGGCGTACGGCGACGACCCGATCGCCGCCGGCCAGGCCGACTTCGAGGCGCTCCAGGAACGGGGCCTGCGGCTCGACCAGCCCTCCACCGGCGAACGCGTCGCCGGCGAGCGCTCGCCCTACGGGCCCACGTTGGCCATCGACTACCCGGCGTCCGACCCGGCCGAGCTGGTCGCCGCTGCGAAGGCCGCGATGCCCGCGTGGCGGGACGCCGGACCGGACCTGCGCGCGGCGCTCTGCGTGGAGATCCTCGACCGCCTCGGCGCCCGGGCGCACGAGCTCGGGCAGGCCGTGCACCACACCACGGGCCAGCCGCTGGTCATGGCGTTCCAGGCCGGCGGTCCGCACGCCCTCGATCGCGGGCTCGAGGCCGTCGCCTACGCGTGGGACGTGTCCACCCGTCACGCCGCGTCGGTCACCTGGGAGAAGCCGGGCAAGCGCCCGACGATCATGGAGAAGCGCTTCCACGTCGTCCCGCGGGGCGTCGAGGTGACCATCGGCTGCCGCACCTTCCCCACCTGGAACGGCCTGCCCGGGATCATGGCCTCCCTCGCCACCGGCAACCCGGTCATCATCAAGCCACACCCCGGTGCGGTCCTTCCTCTCGGCCTCGTCGTCGAGGTCGCCCAGGAGGTGCTCGGCGCCGCCGGCTTCTCGCCGCACCTCGTGACGCTCGCGACCGACACCCCGGACCGACCCCTCGCGATCGAGCTGGCCACCAACGCCGACGTGAAGCTCGTCGACTTCACCGGCTCGACCACCTTCGGTGACTGGCTCGAGGCCAACGCCACCCAGGCCGAGGTCTACACCGAGAAGGCCGGGGTCAACACCATCGTCGTCGATGGCACCGACCAGGCGGCGGCGATGTTCGCCAACCTCGCCTTCAGCTTCTCGCTCTACAGCGGGCAGATGTGCACGACCCCGCAGGCCGTCTTCGTCCCGCGCGACGGCATCGACACCGACGAGGGCCACCTCAGCTTCGAGCAGGTGGGGGAGCGGATCGCGGCCGCGCTCGAGGAGCTGCTCGAGCCCGCCAAGAAGGGGGTCGAGATCCTCGGTGCCATCGGCGACCCGTCGGTCGTGGAGCGCATCGAGGAGGCGACGGGCCTCGGCCGGGTCGTGGCGGCATCGACGCCGCTCGAGCACCCCGCGTACCCGGACGCCGTGGTCCACACGCCGCTGGTGGTCGCTGTCGACGCCGCCGACGCGGACGCGTGGGACACCGAACGCTTCGGTCCGATCAGCTTTCTCGTCGCCACCGACTCGACCGAGCACGGGCTCGAACTCGTGCGCGACACCGTCAAGCGTCGCGGTGCGATCACCTTCGCCGTCTACGCCGGCAGCGACGAGGTCCGTGCCGCCGCGACCGAGGTCGCGATGGACGCCGGCGTGTCGGCTTCCTTCGACCTGCACGGCAGCGTGTTCGTCAACCAGACCTCGGCGTTCAGCGACTTCCACGCCACCGGCGCGAACCCCGCCGCCAACGCGTCGCTGGTCGACGACGCCTTCGTGGCGTCGCGCTTCCGCGTCGTCGAGACCCGCTGGCACGCCTGAACCGGCCCGCGGGCGCCTCGGGACCGGACCCACGGACGCCCTGCCTGACCGGGGGTGGCGACCGGCCCTGCGCCGACGGGACCGAAGCCACTTCTACGCCGCGGGACGGCGAGGCAGGCTGCTGGTCCCCGGACAGGAGACCTCCCGTGATGCTCGGCATCCGACCCACCGACCCCGTCGGCACGCTCGTCACGGGACCCGTCGCGATGACCTCCCCGACCGCCACGCTGCGGGCCGCCGCGGAGACCCTGACCAGCGACAACCTCGGGCTGCTGCTGGTGGTCGGCCCCGCCGGTCCGCGCGCCGTGCTGTCGGAACGTGACATCGTGGCGTCTATCGCGGCGGGTGACGACGTCGACGTCGAACGGGTCCGTGACCACGCGACGGCCGATCTGCTGACCGTCGACGAGAGCACGAGCGTCCGCGACGCGATGCGGGCCGTGCTCGAGGCCGAGGTCCGCCACCTCGTCATCGAACGGGGTGGGGTCATCGTCGGCGTCGTGTCGATCCGGGACCTCGCCGCCGCCCTGCTCGAGGAGCACACGATCGCCTGAGGTCGTCAGGTCGGTGGGCGGACGCGCGGCACACCGCCGGCGCGAGCCCTAGCGTCCCTCGTCGGCGGCGCTCGTCCGGCGCCGCACCGGCGACCGGGAGGGACCGACGTGACCGATGGGCTCCGCAGCGAGGTGGACGGCGGCGTCCTGACGCTGACCCTCGATCGACCGCAGCGACGCAACGCGCTGACCGGCGCCGTCCTCGACGCGTTCGTCGCGGCGCTGGGCGATCTGGAGCGGGACGTCCGCGTCGTCGTGCTCACCGGCGAGGGCAAGGGGTTCTGCGCCGGGCAGGACCTCGCCGACGAGGCCGTGGCCGCCGAGGGTGCCGACCTCGGCGCGACCGTGGACCGCTGGAACGCGGGGGTGCGGGCCGTCCGGGACGCGCGTGTGCCCGTCATCGCCGCGGTGAACGGGGTCGCCGCCGGCGCGGGCGCCAACCTCGCGCTCGCCTGCGACCTGGTCGTCGCGGCCCGGTCGGCGCGGTTCCTGGAACCGTTCGCTGGCCTCGGGCTGGTCCCCGACGGCGGCGGCACGTGGACGCTGCCACGACTCGTCGGCCCGCAGCGCGCCGCGGCCATGACCCTGCTCGGGGCCCCGCTCGACGCGACGACCGCGGCGGACTGGGGCCTGATCGCCGAGGTCGCCGACGACGACACGTTCGGGACCCGCGTCGCCGAGATCGCCGCGACCATCGCGGGGCTGCCACCGGAGGGCGTGGCCGAGACCAAGCGGCTGCTGCGCGCCACCTTCGACCACGACCTCGACGCTCAGCTCGACCTCGAACGGGACGTGCAGCGTGAGCGAGGTGCGGGGCAGGAGTACCGGTCGGCGCTGGCGGCGTTCCTCTCGCGCTGATCCGCGTCGCTGGCGGTGGCCGCGACCGCCGCGTCCCGCAGCGTCCCGTCCCGTCCCGTGCGCTCGTCCCACGGGATGCTTGACCCGTCCTCGGGCCCTGCCGTACGTTACCGACCGAACGTTCGGGTGGGGAGCGCCGGATCCTCCTGGGTCCGGCGTCCGGACGCCCCGGATGAGGAGCAACGCCGTGCAGGAGACCGTCAGCGATCCGGTCCGCGAGGCCGAGTTCCTCGCCCACCTCGATGCGGGCGGGAAGGTGGGATCGGGCGACTGGATGCCCGACACCTACCGCAACCTCAACATCCGCTTCATCGAGATGCACGCCAACTCCGAGATCATGGGGGCGCTGCCGGAGCGGGAGTGGATCGCGCGCGCACCGTCGCTGCGACGCAAGCGTTCGCTGGCGGCCAAGGTGCAGGACGAGGTCGGTCACGCCCACCTCATCTACCGGGTCGCCGAGACGCTCGGCAAGCCGCGGGCGCAGATGTACGAGGACCTGATCGCCGGCCGCGGCAAGTTCCACAACGTCTTCCACTACCCGACCTACACCTGGGGCGACGTCGCCTGCATCGGGTTCCTGGTCGACGGGGCGGCGATCGTGACCCAGAAGGCCCTGCTCGGCACCTCCTACGCGCCGTACGTCCGCGTCATGAAGCGGGTCGTCGCCGAGGAGTCGCTCCACTACCGCCACGGCGAGGACATCCTGCTCGCGATGGCCTCCGGCACCGACGAGCAGTTCGCCATGCTCCAGGAGGCCGTCGACCGCTGGTGGACGCCGATCATGCACTTCTTCGGGACCGACATCCCAGCGGAGGACGACATCTCGATCCGGTGGGGCATCAAGACCCAGACCAACGAGGAGGGTCGGCAGTCCTGGCTGAGCCAGTACGTCCCGAAGCTGTGGGACGTCGGTATCGAGCTGCCGGACCCCGAGCTCCGCTACGACGTGGACGCCGCGACCTGGCGCTACACCGAACCCGACTGGGACGAGCTCGCCGAGCTGGTGAAGGGCGAACCGGGGCCGACCACCGCGTCGCGGCTCGCTGCCCGTCAGCTCCTGCACCGCCACCACGAGTGGGTGCACGACATCATCACCGGCGACCGGGTACCCGCCGTCGCCTGACCGCAGCGCGACCGCCTGGCGCCGCGGGGCGCCGGCAGCACGACCAGGGAGAGGGAGAGCTCGTGGCGACGTACGAGGTGTTCGGGCGGCGGAAGTTCGACGATCCGCTGACCCACGTCGGGGCGCTGCACGCCGCCGACGCCGAGGCGGCGCTGCTCCTGGCCCGCGAGACCCATTTCCGCCACGACGAGGGTGTGGACTTCGCCGTGGTGGCCACCGAGGACCTCCACCGGCTCGCGGATCCGACGCTCCTCGAGCGGCGGGTCGACGACGGCTACCGCCAGCAGCGGGGCTACTCCGGCTTCCGCGACAAGCGTCAGGCCGCCAAGGACGCCGCCGACGCTCGCGGTCTCGGCCACGTCCGGGAACGGCCCACCCCGCGCGCCGGAGCACCGTCGTGACCGCCGTCACCGAGGTCGCGGCTCCGGACCTGACCACGCCGCGTGCCCAGCTGCTGCTGGTCCTCGCCGACGACGAGCTGATCACCGGCCACCGCGCGTCGCACTGGACCGGCGTCGCACCCTCGCTCGAGGAGGACATGGCGTTCTCGTCGATCGCCCAGGACGAGATCAACCACGCCGACCTCTGGTACCAGGTCCTCATCGGCTTCGACGTGACCGGTGAACCGCAGCGCGCCGCCGTGGACGCGCTCGGTCTCGGTCGCGCTCCGCAGGAGTACCGCCACGCCATCGCGTGCGAACGACCTCCGCGCGACTTCGCCTTCACCCTCGCCCGCCACTGGGCCTACGACCGCTTCGACGCGGTGCGGCTGGGGGCGTTGACGCAGAGCTCGGATCCGGACATCGCGTCGGTGGCCGGCAAGCTCCAGTTCGAGGAGCGCTACCACCTCGAGCACGCCGACCAGTGGTTCTCCCGGCTGGTGAACGGTGGCGAGGAAGCGATCGGTCGGTTCCGCGACGGGTTGACCGTCGCGCTCCCCGAAGCCCTCGGCCTGGCCGAGCCGTTCGAGGATGAGGACGAGGCGCTCGCGTCGGGCTTGCTGCCGGTCTCGCACCCCGACCTCGGCGGGCGCTGGCTCGAGATCGTCGCCCCGCTCCTGCGGACGGCCGACATGGACGACCTCGTGCCGTCCGCCGTCCCAGCCGAAGCCAGCGGGGGGCGGCTCGGTCGGCACACCGACGACTTCACCGCCGACGTCTGGCCCGAGATGACCTCGCTGTACCGCGAGCACCGGGGAGCACGCTGGTGAACGACGTCCTGCCTCCGGAACAGACCGCGACGACCCTGCTCGACGCGGTGCGTGGGGCCGTCGCCGACGTCCCCGACCCCGAGCTGCCACCGGTCACCCTCGGCATGCTCGGCATGGTCCACGCGGTCGATGTCGAGGACGGCCACGTCCGCATCGAGCTGCTGCCGACCTTCGCCGGGTGCCCCGCCACCGAGATCATGGAACGTGACGTGGTCGAGGCCGTCGGGCGCGTCCCGGGTGTCGATCAGGTCAGCGTCCGGTTCCGTTTCGACCCGCCGTGGACCCCCGACCGCATCGACGCGATCGGGCGCGAACGGCTGCGGGAGTTCGGCATCGCCCCCCCTGGCGGCGCGACCGGCGCACCGACCGCGGACGGTCGCGTGACCCTGCCGCTGATGCTCGGTCCCGCGTCGGACCCCCGCCCGTGCCCATACTGCGGCTCGAGCGACACGGTGCGCGAGTCGAACTTCGGGCCGACGCCGTGCCGGGACGTCCGCTTCTGCGAGGGCTGCCAGCAGCCCTTCGAGGCGTTCAAGGCGTGAGGGGCGACGACCACGACCCCGCCGTCGAGATGATGGCGAACGACTCCGCGTCGGCCGCGCTCGGTATCGAGGTCGTCGAGGTCCGCCCGGGCTACGCCCAGGTCACGATGACCATCGACGACCGCCACCTCAACGGCCACCGCATCGCCCACGGCGGGTACGTCTTCCTGCTCGCCGACACCGCCTTCGCCTGCGCGTGCAACAGCGGTCGACCGACGACCGTGGCCGCCACGGCCGAGATCGACTTCATCGCCGCCGCCCACGACGGTGACGTGCTGATCGCCGAGGCGGTCGAGCGTGCCACCTTCGGTCGCAGCGGCATCACCGACGTGACGGTCCGGCGGACCGCGACCAGCGACGGACCCGTCACCGGTGACGGGGACCTGATCGCCGAGTTCCGCGGTCGCAGCCGGACCCTCCGGGAGCCCACCTGACGTGCTGGACCTGACCCCCGACCCCGCCACACTGGACCCGATCGAGACCGCGTCGATCGACGAGCTGCGCAGCCTCCAGCTCGAGCGCATGCGCTGGTCCCTCGGCCACGCCTACGACAACGTGCCGCGCTACCGCCGGGCGTTCGACGCGGCGGGTGTGCACCCGGACGATCTGCGTGAGCTGTCGGACCTGTCGAGGTTCCCGTTCACGACCAAGCAGGACCTGCGTGCGGAGTACCCGTTCGGCATGTTCGCGGTGCCGCGCGAACAGGTCGCCCGGCTCCACGCCTCGTCCGGCACCACCGGCAAGGCGACCGTGGTCGGCTACACGGCCAAGGACATCGACACCTGGGCCGAGGTCGTCGCGCGGTCCCTGCGGGCCAGTGGGGTCCGCCCGGGGTGGGTGGTGCACGTGGCGTACGGCTACGGGCTGTTCACCGGCGGCCTCGGTGCTCACTACGGCGCCGAGAAGCTCGGCTGCACCGTCGTACCCGTGTCCGGGGGGATGACCGAGCGGCAGGTCCAGCTGATCGTCGACTTCCAGGCCGACGCGATCATGGTCACGCCGTCCTACGCCCTGTCGATCCTCGACGAGATGCGCGAGCAGGGCGTCGACCCGCACGGCACGAACCTGAAGGTCGGCGTGTTCGGCGCGGAACCGTGGACCGAGGCGATGCGCGCCGAGGTCGAGGACGCGTTCGGGATGCACGCGGTCGACATCTACGGCCTGTCCGAGGTCATCGGCCCCGGCGTCGCCAACGAGTGCGTCGAGGTCAAGGACGGCCTGCACGTCTGGGAGGATCACTTCTACCCGGAGATCATCGACCCGGTCACCGGCGAGGTCCTGCCCGACGGCGAGGAGGGCGAGCTGGTCTTCACCTCGCTGACCAAGGAAGCGATGCCGGTCGTCCGCTACCGCACCCGCGACCTCACCCGGCTGCTGCCCGGCACGGCCCGCACGATGCGCCGGATCGAGAAGATCACCGGGCGCAGCGACGACCTCATCATCCTGCGCGGGGTGAACCTGTTCCCGACCCAGGTCGAGGAGCTGCTGCTCGACGTGCCCGGCCTGGCGCCGCACTTCGAGTGCGTCCTGACGCGGCCCGAACGCATGGATCAGCTGACGGTCCGGGTCGAAGCCCGGGACGGCCAACTCGCCGGCTCCGCCGACCGCGACGCTGCGGCGCGAGCGCTCCGTCGCCGGGTCAAGGCCCGGATCGGTGTCAGCGTCGACGTCGAGGTGGTCGACCCCGCGGCCATCACCCGATCGATCGGCAAGGCCAAGCGCGTGATCGACCGCCGCTGACGTCCGCGCGTCGATGTCAGCGCGTGCCGACGTCAGCGGAACAGGCCGTCGAACGCCAGGGTGACGAGGGCGTCGGCCACGTCGCTGGCGCTCTCGCCCCTGCCCGGCCGGTACCACTCGACCAGCGAGTTGACCGTCCCGAAGACCAGCCGAGTCACGAGCGCGGGGTCGAGGTCGGTCCGTAGGTCGCCCTCGGCGATCGCCTGCGCGACCACGTCGGTGACCCGGCGATCGAACTCCCGTCGCCGTTCGAGCGCCTCGAGCTCGGTGGGGGTGTTGCCGCGCACCCGCAGGAGCAAGGTGACGGCCGGCAGCTCCGCGTCGAGCACCTCGACGCTCCGCCGCAGGATGTGCTCGAGCCGGTCGCGGGCCGGCCCCTCGTTGGATGCCGGCTCGTCGAGCACCGCGAACAACCCCGCCAGCGCGGTGTCCAGCGCCATCCCGAGGAGCGCTTCCTTGCCCTTCACGTGGTGGTAGATCGACGACTTGGTGATCCCGGCCGCACGGGCCAGATCCTCCATCGAGGTGCCGTCGTACCCGCGGTCGTTGAAGACGGCCACGGCCGCGTCGAGCAGCGAGTCCACCGTGTGCGTCGCACGTCGCGGCGGCACCGGCTCCGAGCTCACGTCGCGCCTCCTACGGCTGGTCGGGATGGCCGGATTCGAACCGGCGACCCCCTCGTCCCAAACGAGGTGCGCTAACCAAGCTGCGCTACATCCCGGGTGTACGCCCACAGGCTAGCCGTCGGCGGAGTCGGCTCCGGCCGCACGCTGCCGACGCGTCGTACGTTGTCTATGACAGTTCGCGCACACGACGTCGCACTTCTGGAGTTCGTCGAGCACAGCGCGGCGTCCTGCCGTGTGGACCAGTCGGGAGACCTCGGCCCGCTTCTCGCCTCGAACGTGGTCGAGATCCATGACCTCTGCTGGGAAGTTCCACCGCAGTCCGCGCACGGTCGGTCCTTGTGCATGCGAACCAGTGCTGCAAGTTCGCGCCGACGACGGGTTCGTCGTTCGCGAAGCGCCGCGAGGTGACGTTCTCGGTTCTGAGGTTGCCTGTACCACGCACGCCACGCTGCACGCTCGCACGTGCGGCAGAGGCTCTGCCGTCGTTCGTGAGCAGCATCACGCCAGCCGAACTGCTCCTCCGGCAGATCGGTGGCGCACGTCGGACACCGTCGGGTTCGCACCGGTCACCTCCGCCTGAAGCTTGCCGCATGCGACTCGGCCGCAGGAGAGCTATCCACAGGCTCGGACGAGGGCGTCAGGCCCCGAACAGGGCGCTTCCCCCGAAGGTGACCAGCATCGCGAGCACGCCGCCGATGAGGATGCGGCCGACCGCGCGGCTGCGCTGAGCGCCGCCGGCCATCGCCGACAGGACACCGAGGATGAGCAGCGCGATCGTGGTGGCGATCCCCACCGAGTACAGGATCGAGCCGAACGGTGCGAAGAGGACCGCGAGCAGCGGGACGGACCCGCCCACCGCGAACGAGGCCGCCGACGCGATCCCGGCCTCGAGCGGTCGCGCGGACAGGGCGTCGGTGATGCCGAGCTCGTCCTGGGCGTGGGCGGCCAACGCGTCGACCTCGTGCAGCTCGCGGGCGACCGCCAGGGCGGTCTCGGGGGTGACGCCGCGCGCCTCGTAGATGGCCGCGAGCTCACGCAACTCGCCCCCCGGGTCCTGCTCGAGCTCCCGCATCTCGAGCTGCAGATCGGCCTGCTGGGCATCCTTGGCCGCAGCCACCGACACGTACTCGCCGACGGCCATCGAAGCGGCGCCGGCGATCAGACCGGCGATGGCGGCCACCACCACCGGGTCACGGGTCGAACTGGCGGCGGTGACGCCGACCACCAGGGCGGCGGTGGACACGATCCCGTCGTTCGCGCCCATCACGGCCGCACGGAGCCAGTTGCTCCGGCTCGAGAGGTGCTGCTCGGCGTGGGGGATCGACACGGCTCTCGCCTTCCTGAGGTGTGGCCGCGCATGGAACCAGGCCGGGCGGCCCGCACGCTGGATGGACACCAGCGGGACGAGGTGGAACCATCGCGCCCCGCCCCGCGTCGTCGGGGCGCCCCCGTGCGTGCCGCGACCCGCTCGCCTCCCCACCGCTCCAGAGCGAAACGCGCCGACGCTCCCTACGAACGAGGATCCACCGACCGTGAAGACGTCCGTCGAGACCCTCGACCCGGTCAAGGTCAAGCTGACCGTCGAGGTCGAGCCCAAGCGCGTGAAGCAGGCCTTCGACCGCGCGGCCCGCGAGCTGGCCAAGCAGGTCAACGTGCCCGGCTTCCGGCCGGGCAAGGCCCCACGCCGCCTCATCGAGCAGCGCTTCGGCGAGGGCGTCATCGCCCAGCAGGCGCTCGAGGACTCGCTGACCGACCTCTACCTCGAGGCCGTGCGAGCCGAGGAGCTCGTCCCTGTCGGCCAGCCCGAGGTCGACGTCGAGACGTTCACCGAGGCCGAGGGGGCGACCTTCACCGCCACCGTCGAGATCCGGCCCGAGCTCGACCTGCCCGACCACACCGGTATCGCCGTCAGCTTCCCGACCTGGGACGTCGACGACTCGAAGATCGACGAGCAGCTCGAGCAGATGCGCGAGCGCTTCGCCGAGGTCGAGGTCGTCGAGCGTGCCGCGAAGAAGGGCGACCTCGTCACCATCGACCTCGCGGTCGCCATCGACGGCGAGGAGCTCGAGTCCGCTCGGGTCGAGGACGCCCTCTACGAGGTCGGCTCGGCCGGTGTCACCCCGAAGCTCGACGAGGAGCTCGTCGGCGCCTCCGCGGAGGACGAGCTCAGCTACGAGGACACCCTGCCCGACGAGTACCCCGAGCACGGCGGTGAGACCGCCACGTTCACGGTCACCGTCAAGGACGTCCGCGAGAAGCAGCTCCCCGACCTCGACGACGACTTCGCGACCACGGCTTCCGAGTTCGATTCGATCCAGGACCTGCGCCGCGACCTGCGGACCGCGCTGCTCAAGCGCAGCATCCAGCAGGCCCAGCACGACCTGCGCGGCACCATCCTCGAGGCCTACCTCGCCAAGGTGGACGTGACCCTGCCGCCGACGATGATCGAGGCGGACGCCGAACAGCGGATGCACCAGCTCCGGCACCAGGCCGAGCGGTTCGGCGCGGACGTCGAGCAGCTGCTCGAGCTCGAGGGCACGACCCGCGAGGAGTTCGAGACCAACGCACGCCAGCAGGCTGAGGGCACCGTCAAGGCGCAGCTGGTGCTCGACGAGCTCGCCACGTCGCTGGAGGTGCCGATCGACCCGGCCGACATCGACGCGGAGATCGTCCGCCACGCGCAGACCAACGGCATGCCGCCGCAGGAGGTCGCCCGCATCATCCAGCAGCAGGGCAGCCTGCCCGCGCTGCTCGGCGACATCATGCGTCGCAAGGCGATCGACGCCATCGTCGCCGGCGCCGAGGTCGATGGTGGCCCGTCCGACGAGGCGCTCGAGGAGGTCGGCCTCACGCGCGTGGACGGGGTCATCACCGAAACCCCGCCCGAGATCGTCGAGGTCCCGACCGAGGACGCCGACACCGACGCGACCGGCGCCACGGACGAGGTCGAGACCCCGGACGCGGACGCCGCCGACACGGACGACGACCAGACCTGACCCTCCACGAGCCAGGAGCGGGGCCCCCCCCCCCCCTCACGTGGTAGCGGGGTGCTGGTGTGGCGCTGCTGCTACGTGGGGACCCCGCGAGCGGTCGAGGTGGCCGCGCCGGCCCGCAGCGGGGTGCTGGTGTGGCGCCAGCGCCACGTGGGGACCCCGCTACTGGCGTCGAGGTGGGAGGTGGTCGCGGCCGGTCCCGAGCTCGCGCTGCGAAGCGATCGCGGCGTCGAGGCCGTCGAGCACGTGGTCGCGATCGTCGAACCAGTCCCGCCAGTCGATCGGGTAGGGGACCCACGGCGTCCCCGCGTACGCGGCGATGCGTCGGCGGTCGGTTCGCCGCTGTGAGCGGGTGCGGTGGAACGCGTCGCCCTCGGTCTCGACCGCGACCTTCCAGGGCCGGAGCGCGATGTCCGGTGTCAGCCCGACGCCGTCAGGGGTGTCGATGCGCGTTGTCGAGCGCTCGGCTGGGTACCCGAGCCCTGACAAGGTCCTGGCGACCTCGTCCTGGAAGATCGACTCGACGGTGAGCGGTCCGAACTCGTGGCACAGGTCGCGGAGCGTGCCCTTGCCCGGCACGGGGCCGACGCGATCGAGCAGGGCGAGGACCTCGTCGGTCGTGGCCAGCCCACGGTGGAGAACGTCGATGAGCCGCGCCCGTTGGCGCGTGGCGTCGGCGCGGCTCGAGCTGAGCAGAGTGGCGGGCACCGTCAGCGTCGCGACACCCTGCACGGCGACGACATCGTCGCTGGTCAGCCACCGCGCCCGGTGGATGCGTACGTCGCGGTGCCGTTCCGCTCGGTACGGGTGCGCCAACGCGACGCTCTGCCGGTCCGGCGGCCGCGCCTCGAGCCCGTGCAGCCACGCCGCGGTGTCACGGCTCGCCGCCGCCAACCCGGCGGTGCTCACGGTCACCACGGTCACCCGCTGCTGGACCGAGTCGGGCACGTGCGGGTGCAGCCGGACGCCCTCCCGCGCGACCGTCCAGGACTCGCGGGCCGTGCGACGGTGGAACCGGGAACGTGTCACCCCGAGCTCGGTCGCCAGCGCCGCGTCCGCGACCCCGTGCCGTTCCCGCACCGCCTGCTCGAAGGCGGGCCAGGTCTCCGGCCGCGGCGTCGGCTGCTCGTCTTCGTCCTGGTCATCCTTCATCCGTGCAGCCTCGCATCGACCTGCGTGCGTGCACCGGCGGATCCGGGTCGGCCTGTGGACGACGTGGCGGCGAGGACCAGCGGGGTGGTGGTGTGGCGCCAGCGCTACGCGAGGACCCCGCTACCCGTGTCGAGGTGGGTGTGGGCCGGAGCGGGGTGGTGGTGTGGCGCCAGCGCTACGCGAGGACCCCACTGCCAGCCGAGGTGGCGCGGGAGGCGCCGAACGGACGGGGGCACCTGCGTGGGCGCGACGCAACCCGGCCGGCCGACGGAGCGGCGTGGGTACGCTCCTGCGGCGCGCTGCGCGCCCCACCACCCTCGAGAGGACCCGCCGTGGACGTCACCGGCACCGGAACGCCGTCGCCCCTCAACTACCTGGTCCCGACGGTCATCGAGCAGACCAACCGAGGTGAGCGCGCGTTCGACATCTACTCGCGCCTGCTCCAGCAGCGCATCGTCTTCCTCGGCACGCCGGTGAACGACGAGATCGCCAACCTCGTGATGGCCCAGCTCCTGCACCTCGAGTCGGAGGATCCGGACAAGGACATCGCGATGTACATCAACTCGCCGGGCGGGTCGATCACCGCGTTGTTCGCCATCTACGACACGATGGCGTACATCGGCAACGACGTGTCCACCATCTGCATGGGACAGGCCGCGTCGGCCGCTGCGGTGCTGCTCGCCGCCGGCACCCCGGGCAAGCGCTTCGCCCTGCCGCACTCGCGGATCCTCATGCACCAGCCCTCCGGTCAGGCCGAGGGCCAGTCGGTGGACATCGAGATCCAAGCGCGCGAGATCCTGCGCATGCGCGACCTGCTCAACGAGATCCTCGCCGAGAAGACCGGCCAGAGCGTCGAGAAGATCGCGCACGACACCGATCGGGACTTCGTCCTCGAGGCCGAGGCGGCCAAGGAGTACGGCGTGGTCGACCACATCATCAGCTCCCGCCAGGTCCAGGAGCGCGCGCTGCGCTGACCGCGCCGCTCCGTCACCACACCAGGACCCGGGCCGGATGGCCCGGGTCCTCGCGTTCCGTTGGGGACCTTGACTGCGGGCAGGGGGCGCCGCCGTTACCATCGGCGAGCGGTGCCGGAGCGGAGCCCGGGGTCGCCACGCCAGCGGAGGGCGAGCGATGGCCAAGTTCGGTGAGGGAGACGCTCTCCTCAAGTGCTCGTTCTGTGGCAAGTCCCAGAAGCAGGTCAAGAAGCTGATCGCCGGGCCTGGCGTCTACATCTGCGATGAGTGCATCGACCTGTGCAACGAGATCATCGAGGAGGAGCTCGCCGAACCTGCCGAGCTCGGCCTCGAGGAGCTGCCGAAGCCCAAGGAGATCTACGGCTTCCTGAACGACTACGTGGTGGGCCAGGACTCGGCGAAGAAGACCCTCGCGGTCGCCGTCTACAACCACTACAAGCGCATCCAGGTCGGGACCGCCGCCGCCGACGAGGTCGAGCTCCAGAAGTCCAACATCCTGCTGCTCGGCCCGACCGGCTCCGGCAAGACCCTCCTCGCCCAGACCCTCGCCAAGCTCCTCAACGTGCCGTTCGCGATCGCGGATGCCACGGCGCTGACCGAGGCCGGCTACGTCGGTGAGGACGTCGAGAACATCCTCCTCAAGCTCATCCAGGCCGCCGACTTCGACGTCAAGAAGGCCGAGACGGGCATCATCTACATCG
>NZ_JBBEBZ010000167.1:0-14541 GCF_040882075.1 Nitriliruptor sp. | reverse complement strand
GGGACGCAGGTGGGACGCAGGTGGGACGCGCCCGGCACGTCCGGGCCACCCGTTCGGGCCGTTGGACCCTACTGACCGACCCGGCTCAGGGTTGGAGCCGATCGAGCTGCCAGCCCTCGGCCGTGCGAGTCCACCGCAGCCGGTCGTGGAGGCGGGCTTGTCGACCCTGCCACAGCTCGACCTCGTCCGGACGCAGCAGCTGGCCACCCCAGCTCGCCGGGCGCGGCACGGGCGCACCGTCGGCGAAGCGTTCCTCGGCTGCCGCAGCGGCGGCCTCGAGCGTGGCGCGGTCCGCCACCGGCTCGGACTGGCTCGAGGCCCACGCCGAGACCTGCGACGGGCGCGGCCGCGACGCGAAGTACGCATCCGACACGGCGGCGGGCACATCCTCGACCCGGCCGCGCACCCGGACCTGGCGTTCGAGGTCGGGCCAGAACAGGACCACGGCCGCGACCGGACGGTCCGCGAGCTGGCGACCCTTGCTGGACGCGAGGCTCGTGAACCACGTCAGGCCGCGATCGTCGACCTCGCGCACCAGCACGACGCGGGCGTCGGGCACGCCGGCCGCGTCGACCGTGGCCAGGGTGCAAGCGGTCGGTTCGTGGACACCGGCCGCGATGGCCTCGTCGACCCAGCGACGGACCTCCGAGAGCGGATCGCTGCCGTCGACGTCCGCCTCCCGGAGCTCGCCGGTGCCGTACTCACGGCGCGGGTGCGGCAGCGGTGGGGTGCTCACCAGGTCCTCCTCGACGCGCATCCACAGCATCCTCGCCGTTCGCGCCGCCGCAGGCGCGCAGGCGACGACGGTCGACCGGACGGGCCGGCCCCGCCACGAGGTCGTAGCGTCCGACGGCGACGCCCCACCACCACGACCACCGGAGCTGCAGTGAAGACCGTGACCACCCCGCACCTGACGGCACCCGCCATCGGGTTCGGCACCTGGGAGCTCGAGGACGTCCACGACAACGTCCGCCACGCCCTCGACGTCGGCTACCGCCACGTCGACACCGCGCAGATCTACCGCAACGAGGACGATGTCGGGCGTGCGCTCGAGGGCAGTGGCCTCCGCGACGAGGTGTTCCTGACCACCAAGGTGTGGTTCCAGGAGGCGGCGGCCCCGTCGGTCGCCCGGTCCACGCAGGAGAGCCTCGACCGGCTGCGCACCGACCACGTCGACCTGCTCCTGCTGCACTGGCCGGCGGACGACGTCGCCCCGCTCGGCGAGACCCTCGAGGCGATGACCGCCCTGCGGGACCGCGGGTTGACGCGTCACATCGGCGTGTCGAACTTCCCGAGCGACCAGCTGCGCCGGGCGGTCGAGCTCGCCCCGATCGCCACCGACCAGGTCGAGCACCACCCCTACCTCAGCATCGACGCGATCCGTGAGGTTGCGCACGCGCACGGGCTGGCCATCACCGCCTACTCCCCCATCGCCCGGGGCGAGGTGCTCGACGATCCGACCATCGGCGAGATCGCCGCGACCCACGACGCGACCCCGGCCCAGGTCGCGCTCGCGTTCCTGCTCGCGCAACGCGACACCATCGTCCTGCCGAAGTCGAACACCCCCGCACGCATCACCGAGAACCTCGGCGCGCTCGACCTCGAGCTGACCGACGGCGACCTCGAACGCATCGCCGGGCTCGCCCGCGGCTCACGGCAGGTGGATCCACCGTTCGCCCCCACGTGGGACGCCGCGTAGCGCCGCCACCGCCACCGCCACCGCGGCCGCGGCCGTAGGCTCACGCGCGTCGGCGGCGGCCCCCGAGCTGCACCGACCGGGAGCGCGACGATGGGCCGCGAGATCGATGAGGTCCGCTTCACCCGTGAGGACCGGCAGCGGTACCGCGAGAAGGTGAAGCTCGACATCGAGGTGCTGCGTCGCATGCTCGACGCCGGGGCGTTCGAGCAGGGCCGCAAGCTCATCGGCATCGAGGTCGAGTTCCACGTCGTCGACGCCGACGGCGAGCCGGCCATGATCAACGCCGAACTGCTGCAGCGGATCGAGAACCCCGACTTCCAGACCGAGCTCGCGCAGTTCAACATCGAGTTCAACGTCGCACCGCACAAGCTGTCGGGCACGGTGTTCCGCGAGGTCGAGGAGGAACTCGAGACCTCCCAGCGGTACGCGCAGTCGCAGGCGCGTGGCCTCGGCGCCCAGGTCGTGACCATCGGGATCCTGCCGACGCTTTCGGGGTTCCACACCACGATCCAGAACCTGTCGGCCAACCCCCGCTACCACCTGCTCAACGAGCAGATCCTCGAGGCCCGCGGCGAGGACCTCGTCCTCGAGATCGAGGGTCCCGAGAAGCTCGAGCTGTCGACGACCTCGATCGTGATGGAGGCGGCCGCGACCTCCGTGCAGCTGCACCTGCAGGTCACCCCCGAGGGGTTCGGTCGCACCTGGAACGCGGCGCAGGCCATCAGCGCCGCCCAGGTCGCGGTCGGTGCGAACTCGCCGTTCCTGTTCGGCAAGGAGCTGTGGCGCGAGACGCGCATCGCGCTGTTCCAGCAGACCATCGACACCCGCACCGAGGAGCTCACCGCCCAGGGCGTGCGGCCGCGGGTGTGGTTCGGGGAGCGCTGGATCGACGACGTGATGGACCTGTTCGACGAGAACGTGCGCTACTTCAACGCGCTGCTTCCGCTGCTCGACGACGAGGACCCGGTCGGCATCCTCGACGGCGGTGGGGTGCCCCACCTCCCCGAACTGAAGCTCCACAACGGCACCGTGTACCGCTGGAACCGCCCCATCTACGACGTCGCCCGTGGCAAACCCCACCTGCGGGTCGAGAACCGTGTGCTGCCCGCTGGGCCCACCCCCGTCGACACGATCGCCAACGCGGCCCTCTACTACGGGCTCGTGCGTGCGCTGGCCGACGAGGAGGCCGAGCCGATCGAACGGCAGCTGTCGTTCCAGGCCGCGCAGGACAACTTCTTCGCCGCCGCCCGGGCCGGTATCGACGCCGACCTCTACTGGCCGTCGGCGGGCAACGTCCCCGCGTCCGAGCTCGTGCTGCGCACCCTCCTCCCGCTCGCCCACCGCGGGCTCGATGCGTGGGGGGTCGACCGTCGGGACCGCGACCACTACCTCGGGGTGATCGAACAGCGTTGCCTGAAGCGCCAGACCGGTGCCGGGTGGCAGGTCCGCACCTACCGCAACCTGCGGGAGCGCGGCCTCGAACGTCGCGAGGCGCTCACCGACATGACGCGCGCCTACCTCGAGGGCATGCACGCCAACGAGCCCGTGCACACCTGGGAGGTGCCGCGGGCCTGACGGCGGAGCGCACGGCGGGACGTCCGGTGCGGACCGTCAGGGTTACCCTCGCTCCCCCCGGACCGAGGCCCGACCCTGCACCGTCTCCCCGACGGGCCCTCCGATGGCCTGCTCGATCTTGCCCCTCGTCAGCTGCTGCGCGAGCTCGGGACCACCACCTGGATGCGGATCCCCGGCACGGGTGAACAACCCGCTCGCGCCGTCACCACCCTGCTCCACGGGGACGAATCGACCGGGGTCGACGCGCTGCTCACGCTGCTGCGACCGCGGCCGGTCTACCCCTTCGACCTCCACGTCGTGTTCGGCAACGTCGAGGCGGCGCTCCACGGGCCGGGGTTCGCCCACCGCTTCCTCGAGGGCCAGGAGGACGGCAACCGGGTGTGGGACACCCCCGTCCGACCGGCAGGCGCGCTCGGCTCGCCGCAGCGCCGCGATGCCGACGCGGTGCTCGGCGAGCTGCTGGCCGGACCGCTCGACGGCCTGATCGACCTGCACAACACCACCGGCGCCAACCCGTTCCACGCGATCGTCGCCGACGACGACCCGGCGTCCCTGGACCTCGCCACCCGCTTCTGCACCACCCTGCTGCGCTGGGACCTCGGCGTGGGGACGTTGCTCGAAGCGGTCGCGCCCCACGCCCCAGCCGTCGCCATCGAGTGCGGCCTCCCCGGTCGGCGTGCCTCCACCGCCTTCGCCCTCGACGGGCTGCGGCGGGCGCTCGGTCCCCGCCCCGGTGCGCTGCCGCCCGCCGACCACGACCTGGTCCGCGACCTGCGCCGCGTGACGGTCCTCTCCGACGTCCGGTTCCGGTTCGGCGGCGAACCCGATCACGAGGCCGATCTGGTCCTGGAACCGAACGGTGACGCCGCCAACCTGCGTGCCGTCCCCGCGGGTCACGTGCTCGGACGCGTGCACCCCGGAGCGCCGCTCCCGCTGCGCGTCACCGCGCCGGACGGCAGCGACCTGACCGACGCCCTGCTCGTCCTCCGCCCCGACGGCACGATCGTCACCCGCACGATCACGACCCCGGTGATGGTGGTGCGGACCGTCGAAGCCGCGCGCAAGGACTGCTACTGCTACCTGGCGGCGGCGTAGCCCGCGCAGCTGGTCCCAGCCGTCAGCTGGCGGCGTCCCGGCGACCGGCCTCGGTCCACCCGCCGGAGCCATCGAGGGCCGCGAGATCGAGCCCGGCGAAGAGGTCGTCCTCGATCCCCTCGACCGGGACGTCGCTGCGGAGGCGACGGTAGGCCTCGTAGGGGTAGACCTCGGACTCGATCGCGCGCGGGATCTGGAACCAGAACCCGCCCGGGTCGATCTGGGTCACGTGGGAGAGCAGCGCCGCGTCACGGCGGGCGAACCACCCGCCGCAGCGGATCCGTGCGTCCGGCGGCGGTTCGTCCTGGAACCGTTCCGGGCGATCCTCGAGCCACTTGTGGAAGGGGCTGTCGAGCCCGGCGTCGATGATCGCCTGGTGGAGCGCCTTCAGACGTTCGGACGGGAACGCCGCCGAGGCGTACAGCTTGGCCACCCGCCAGGGGTCGCCGGCATCGTCGCCGAGGTCGGCGTCCCGGTCCTCGGCGAGCGCCAGCGCCGCGATGGTCACGTCGTGGGTGCGGATGTGGTCGGGGTGCGGGTAGCCGCCGTCCTCGGGGTAGGTCACCACCACCTGGGGACGTTCGGCGCGCACGATGCGGGCCAACCGCCCGGCAGCCTCGGCGATCGGGACGTGCCAGAAGGTGCCGAGCGGGACGGTGGCGAGGTCCTCGGTCCAACCGGAGTCGACGTACCCGAGCTGGTGGACCCGGGCGAAGCCGATGACGTCGGCCGCCGCTTCGAGCTCGAGCCGGCGCACCTCGGTCATCCGCTCGGGCGGGACCGGGTCGCAGCTCGGGTTGAGCACGTCCCCCGCTTCGCCACCGGTGCAGGTGACGAGGACCACCTCGGCGCCCTCGTCGGCGTACCGGGCGGTGGTCGCGGCCCCCTTGGACGACTCGTCGTCGGGGTGGGCGTGGACGGTGAGCAGACGCTTCATCGGTCCTCCTCGGCGGCGCGTCCGAACCGGGCGGTCCACGCGGCCATCAGCTGGGCGCCTCCCGGCGACGCCGTGAGCTCGTCGAGGCGGCCCCGCACGAACCCCTCGGCACCGGCGACGTCGTCGGCGGGGCCCGTCAGGCGGATGAGCATCGGCGAGCCCGGGTAGGAGCCGAGCTTGACGTCCGGGAAGCGCTCGAGCATCGCCGCGAACGTGATGTTCAGCGCCGACTCGGGGAAGCCGTGCTCGATCTCGGCGACGGTCGGGATCTCGCGGCGGCCCTCGAGCAGCTGCGGTTCGACCGCTCCGGTGACCAGCGACCGGAACTCACGCGGCACACCCGGCAGCACCACGACGGTGGCTCCTCGCGCGTCGTCGCACCCGCCATCGACGTCGACCGCGACCCCCGGCGACCAGCCGGCGTCGCCCGCCAGCAGCCGGCTCCCGGCGGGGATCCGCGCCATGCGCTTGAGGTGCCAGGCGAACACGTCGTCCACCTCGACGCCCTGCTGGGCGGTCCACACGAGCGCCGCGTCGATACGGCGCGCGATGACCGGGTCCTCGACGAGGTCGCGACCGAGCGACCGGGCCACCGCCTCGTAGGTCAGATCGTCGGGTGTCGAACCGATACCTCCCGACGTCACGATCAGGCGCGGGCGGGACCGGGCGAGCTCGGCCTGGAGCGCCTCGTCGATCGCGTCGTGCTCGTCGGGCACGACCGACACGCGGGTCAGCGGCACCCCGTGGGCCCGCAGCCGCTCGGCCAGCCACCCCGAGTTGGCGTCGTCCACGTACCCGGAGAGGATCTCGTCCCCGATCACCACCACCGACGCCTCGAGCACCGCTCGCTCCTCACGGGTCCACGCGGGCGGAGCCTACCGGGGGCCCTGGTAGCGTCCGCCGGCGGCCACCGACCGGAGTCTCGCCATGTTCCTCTCCTCGGAGGAGGCGCGCAGCGACGTCATCCTGACCGGAGCCGCGACGGTCTTCGGCGGGATCCTGCTGTCGGTCCTGCTGTCCGCGCCCGGTGTGCCGAGGAGCGGCATCGGCGCCGAGATCATCCTGCTCCTCGGCTGGTTCGCGCTGTCGGGGCTGACCCCGTTGCTGCTCGCGCGCTACCGCGACGACGTCCCGGGCGGGTTCGGCATCGCCGCCGGCCACGGCTTCGACGTCGCCGCTGCGGCCGCGCTGGCAGCGCCGGTGGTCGTCCTCGGGGTCGTCCGCGGCCTACTGGTCGACGGCACCCTCGCCGCCGCCGTGCTCGGGCGGCCCGGGCGCGCGCTGTTCGGGTCCCCGGTCGTCGGCCCGACCGACAGCGACGTCTCCGGCGCGATCTTCGCGCTCCTCGGCATCGCCGTGCTGACGGTCGGAGCGCTGCTGCTGGTCGGGTTCCTGTTCGTGCGCGGGCGGGACGCCTTCCGGGCCGACGAGCGGTCGAGCACCGAGCTGCTGCGGACCTTCGGGGCCGGTGCGGTTGCCGCCGCGCTGGTGCTCGGTGGCCTCCGCGCCCTGACCGGCGGCGGCGGCTTCACCACCCTCGTGCTGAACGTCGTCACGCTGGCCACCCTCGTGCTCGTGGCGGACCGGCTCGTCCCGGCCGGGGCCACCGTGGCACGTTCCGCCGTGCTGACCCCCGTGGTGCTGCTGCTCGTGGCACACGTGCTGGCCGCCGGGGGCATCTTCCGCGGCGACCTGCTCCTCGGCCTGTCGAGCGGCGCGCTCGCCGGCGGCGTCGCCCTCGTGATCGCCGTGGTCGCCGAGCACCGGGGGACCACGACCGTCGCCATCCCGCTGCTGTTCGCCGTCCACTGGTGGCCGACCTGCCTCAGCCCGCTGCCCTTCGGCGGCGCCTGCTGATCCGCGCGGGGGTCAGACCGCTTCGAGGCGGAGGTCGGGAGCGACCGCTCCTCTGAACCGGCGGTAGAGCTCGTCGACCGTGGCCATCGGCAGGAGGTTGCCGCGCGCGATCGCGGCGGCCACGCCCGCGGGGTCGACCTGATACATCGCTCCGGTGTCCGGCGGGGCGAGGGCGGTGCCGTCCGGCACGACCAGCAACCCGCGCACGTCGATGGCGTGATCGGAACGGAGGGTGGCGACCACGCTCGTCGCGAGCCCGACGACCTCGAGCAACCTGTCGGCGCTGCGTTCGGGTCGCAGGCCCACGACCGAGACCACGACCACGCCGGTCGGTCCGATGACCACCGTGGGCCACGGCGTCCCGAGCTCGAGCCGGCGGTGCTCCACCGGGTCGAGAGCGTCGAGTCGAGCCGTCACCGCCGACGCGAGGCTCGACGGGGTGACCTCCGGGTGCCCCCACTCACGCCGGCGCGTCGACCGCACCAGCAGGTCCCGGTCGAGGCCACCGAAGGCCACCGCGATGCCGAGGATCACCCCGGACAGCGCGAGGGTCTCGAAGACCAAGGACGATCCCGCGCCGAGCCCGGCGACCACCGCGCTGACCGCGACGACCGCTGCGGCGCTCGCCGCGATGGCGACGCCGTGCGCCCCACGTCCCCGAACCGACCCCACGTGCTGCCCCTCCCCCGGACCTGCACCTCGACGCTACACCGATGCCCGGGGACCGTCGAGGGTCCGGTCCCCGAGATCGCTCAGTCGAAAGCGCGGAAGGCGCTGATGGCGTCGGCGTGCTTGGCCCGCTTGGCCGCGTCGCGGACCCCGAGGCCCTCCTCGGGAGCACCCACGAGGATGCCGAGCTTGCCCGCGTGGAGGTTGTGGTGCATCTCGTAGGCGCCCTGGGCGACGTCCTCGAGCGCGTAGGTCTTCGACAGGATCGGGTGGATCATCCCATCGTCGACCAGACGGTTCGCGTCCCACGCCTCGTTGTAGTTGGCGAAGTGCGATCCGATGATCCGCTTGAGCCGCATCCACAGGTGACGGTTGTCGTACTGGTGCAGGTACCCCGAGGTGGAGGCGCAGGTGACGATGGTGCCGCCGCGCTTGCAGACCACCACCGAGGCGTTGAAGGTGGTC
This sequence comes from Nitriliruptor sp., assembly GCF_040882075.1. NCBI lineage: Bacteria > Bacillati > Actinomycetota > Nitriliruptoria > Nitriliruptorales > Nitriliruptoraceae > Nitriliruptor > Nitriliruptor sp. The sequence goes on along the minus strand of NZ_JBBEBZ010000167.1, from coordinate 6,244 downwards.
CGGCCCGGGTGCTCGAAGACGATGTCGGGGTCGCGCCCCACCAGCTCGCGGATCTTCGAACCGAACCGGCGGATCTCCTTCATGTCCGGGGTGCCGTCCTCACGCTCGAAGCGGTAGCCCTCGGCCTTGCGGTCGATGACGGCTTCGACACCGATGCTGCGCAGCACCTCGGCCTTCTCCGGCGAGGAGACGACGCACACCGGGATGCCGCCACCGTTCAGCACGAACTGGGTCGCGAACCCGCCGATGCCGCCGGTCGCCCCCCAGATGAGCACGACGTCGCCCTGCTTCATGCGGGCGGCGTTCTCGCCGACGAGCATGCGGTAGCTGGTCGCCATGACCAGGCCGAGCGACGCCGCCTCCTCCCACGCCAGGTGGGAGGGCATCGGCATCAGTTGGTTGGCCTTGACCATCGACACGTCGGCGAGGGAGCCGAAGTTGGTCTCGAAGCCCCAGATCTTCTGCGAGGTGTCGAGCATCGAATCCTCGTGGCCCTCGGGGCCCTCGAGGTCGACGTAGTTGCAGTGGACCGTGACCCGGTCACCGACGTTCCAGCGGGTGACGCCGGGGCCGGTGCGGAGCACGACGGCGGCCGCGTCCGAACCCACGATGTGGTAGTCGAGGTCGTGGCGCGCACCGAGCTCACCGAGCTTGCCCATCCCCTCGAGGAACCCGAAGGTCGGGAGCGGCTCGAAGATCGAGGTCCACACGGTGTTGTAGTTGAGCGCCGAGGCCATCGGCGCGATCAGCACCTCGTTGGGGCCGAGCGGCGGCAGCGGCACCTCGTCGATGTGCAGGCTCTTGCGCGGGTCCTTGTCCTGCGACTCGAGGCCGTCGAACATCTCGACCTCGGACTTGCGGACGACCGCTGCACGCATCGTGTCCGGGAGGTCGAGGCCGGCGAGCTGCTCGGGCGACGCGTCGTTCAGGATGGCGTCGCGGATGGCGTCCATCGACACGGTGGGTCCTCCAGGGTCATCGCGGGGGGGCGGTGGCGAACCGTACCGAGCAGCCCCCTGCGGACGGAACCGACACCTGACGTCGGTGTCGGTTCCGTCGTGGGGCTGCGCCGGTGGACGGCGGGTCAGCGACGGTGGGTCAGCGACGGAAGACGACCCGCTTGACGCTCTTGAACGCGCCCACGACCACGTCGAGCCCGGCGGCGGGGATCCCGGCCAGCCAGTTGCCCGGGGGCGTGTCCGGCGACAGCGGGTGCGGCCGGCTCGGGGCGATGTCCCAGGCACGGACCATCGCGGCGCCGAGCTCGCGCCGACGGTCCTCACCGATGGTCTTCTCGACCTTCGGGAACAGCTCGGTCTCCTCCTCCTCGATGTGGTGGAGGACGTTCTCCTTCAGCACGGTGACCTTCGCGTCGTAGCGCGGCGCGTCGGCGGGCAGGCGCTCGAGCTCCCACATCAGCAGCTCGGCCGCGTGGTGCTCCTCGAGGCCCTCGTCGACGAGGTCATCGTCGCTCAGCGCCTCGCGGACGGCCGGGTAGAAGACGAGCTCCTCGATCTCGGCGTGCTTGACGAGGGTGGAGACCAGCTCACGGACGTCGTCGAGCTTGGCCTTCGACGGGCGGGTGGCCCGCGACGACAGCGACTCGAACAGCTCCTTGATCCGGTCGTGCTGGTCGACCAGCAGCTCGAGAGCGTCGGGACCGGTGTCATCGCGCTCGAGCGCGGTGACCAGCTCGTCCTTGGTCATCTGCGAACGACCGTCGATATCGCGCTCGCGGGCGAGCTCCTCGAGCTCGGCCTTGGTCTTCTTGGCGTAGGGCTTGGAGGCGGTACGGGTGGCCACGTCGGGCTCCTCAGGATCGGCGTCGTGCGGGCGTGCCCCACGGCGGAACGAACACCGCCGGTGGGACGTCGGACCCAGCGTCGGCGGTCCACACCGGTTCGTCGACACCACGAGGCGTCCGTCAGGGCAGGTCGGCGCCGCTTCCGTGCCCGGTATCCCGCCGACCGGACGGTGCCCGACCGACCGTCAGCTGCCGTTCGGCGGCTGCGACGGCGGTTCGCGTTCGATGTCGACGACCTCGACGTCGAGCGTCTGCGGTCCAGGATCACGGTCGTGACGATCGGCGCGGCGGATGAACCGTGCCAGCACCGACCGGGACGCCGGCAGGAGGGCCAACAGCCCCACCACGTCGGTGACGAAGCCGGGCGTCAGCAGGAGGGTTCCACCCACGATCACCAGGCCGCCCTGGGTGACCTCGTCCCCCGGCCAACGCCCCGCGGACAGCGCCGCGCGGAAGTCGTGCCAAGCTCGTCGTGATTCCCGCTTGAGCAGGTAGGCACCGAGCAGGCTGTCGGCGACCAGGATCGCGATGGTCCACGGTCCGCCGAGCCACCCCCAGACCTGGGTGATGACGACCAGCTCGACGAGCGGGACGACGACGAACGCGAGCACGAGGAGGGCGGGCATGGGCGCAGGGTACGAGGGGGAGCCGGCACCGGACCCGTCCCTGCGTCGGGACCTGGCACGTCGGGCCGCCGCCGCCCGGGCCGATCCGACGCGGGTCCTGCTGGAGGGGGTCCACGCGCTGAAGCACGCCCTGCGCTTCGGAGCCGACATCGAGCTCGTCCTCACCCCCGACCTCACCCGGCTCACCGAACTGCTCGCGCAGCTCGCTCCGGACGTCGTGGTCCCGGCGGGAACCCAGGAGCTGGAGCGGCAGGAGTGGCGGGACCTGGTCCCCCGCGAGCTGCCCTCCCCCGCCCTGGCGGTCGCCCGACGGCCCACGGGTTCCGCCGCTGAGGTGCTCGCCACCGCCGGTCTGGTGGTCGTCCTCGACCGTCCGCGCCACCTCGGCAACCTCGGCGCGGTGGTGCGGGTGGCCGCGGCCGCCGGAGCGACCGGCGTGCTCACCGTCGGGGACGCCGATCCGTGGCACCCGACCGCGGTACGGGCAGCTGCCGGGCTGCAGTTCGCCGTCAGCGTCGCCGCCACCGATCGGCTGCCCGCGGACACCGGGACGCGGACGATCGTGGCGCTGGACCCGAACGGCACCGACCTCCTCGGTGCCCTGCCGTCGGACGGTCTGCTGCTGGTCGGCACCGAGCGGGGAGGTCTGACGCCGGACCTGCTCGACCGCGCTGACCAGCGCGTCCGTCTCCCGATGCGCCCGGGCGTGTCGAGCCTGAACCTGGCGACCGCGGTGGCGGCGGCGCTCTACGGCGCAGCGGCCAACGGCGACGGCCGGCGGTAGCGTTGCGGGTCGACCGGACCTGTGCCGTTCGGTCACCAGGGAGGGTGCGGCCATGACGACGGTCGAGAGCACGGGGTTCTTCCAGGACGCACCGCGTCTGCGCGACGAGTGGGAGGACGACCTCGCGTTCCAGCGCTGCCTCGAGCGCGTCCTTCCCGGTGATGTCCGCGCCGACATCACCCCGTCGCTCGCTGAGATGGGTCTGCTCGCGGCGACCGAGCTCAAGGACCTCGCCGACGCGATCGACACCCCGGAGGGCCAGCCGCGCCACGTCCCGTTCGACGCGTGGGGCAACCGCATCGACGTCGTCGAACCGCACCCGGGTTGGCAGCGCATGGCGCAGGTCGCCGCCGAGCACGGTGTGGTCGCCACCGGTTACGAGCGCGCCCACGGCGGCTACTCCCGGGTCCACCAGTTCGCGCTCGCCTACCTCTACGGCCCCTCGTCCGCGCTCTTCAGTTGCCCGCTGGCGATGACCGACGGCGCCGCCAAGACCCTGCTCGGCGCCGGTGACCGCGAACTGATCGACCGCGCGGTCCCCCACCTCACCTCCCGCGACCCGTCCACGTTCTGGACCTCGGGTCAGTGGATGACCGAACGTGCCGGGGGCTCGGACGTCGGCCGGTCGCAGACCGTCGCGGTCCAGGACGGCGGCGTGTGGCGGCTGACGGGGACCAAGTGGTTCACGTCGGCCATCACCAGCGAGATGGCGCTGACCCTCGCGCGTCCCGACGGCAACGGGTCGGGCGGCGAGGGCCTGGCGATGTTCTACGTCGAGGTCCGCGACGAGGAGCAGCGGCTCAACAACATCCGCGTGCTGCGGCTGAAGGACAAGCTCGGGACCAAGCAGCTGCCGACCGCCGAGCTCGCGCTCGACGGCACCGTCGCGCACCTCGTCGGGCCCCCCTCGTCGGGGACGCGCAACATCGCCCCGATGCTGACCATCACCCGGCTGTGGAACTCGGTGATCGCGGCCAGCGGTACCCGTCGCGGCCTCGCGCTGGCACGCGACTACTCCCGCCGACGCGCGGCCTTCGGGTCCCACCTGATCGACAACCCGCTCCACCAGACCACGCTCGCCTGGCTGCGGGTCCAGCACGAGGCGTCGTTGCAGCTCGCCTTCCACGCGGCGCTGCTGCTCGGTCGGGAGGAGGCCGGTGAGGCGTCCGAGCAGGAACAGCTCGCGCTCCGCCTGCTGCTGCCCATCACCAAGCTGCTCACGGCCAAGCAGGCCGTCGCCGCGGCGTCCGAGGCGATCGAGTCCTTCGGCGGGGCCGGGTACGTCGAGGACACCCACCTGCCGGTCCTCCTGCGCGACGCCCAGGTCCTCCCCATCTGGGAGGGCACCACCAACGTGCTGTCCATGGACGCCCTCCGGGCCATCCGCTCCGAGGAGACCCTCGCGGCCTACGCGGCCGAGGTCCGTCGAGCGGCCGAGGCAGCATCGGACGACGCGCTCGTCGGGATCGGCAAGCTCGCCGTGGATGCGATCGACCACGCCGGAGCGTGGTTGACCCGTGCCCTCGAGGGCGGACCCGACACCGTCGCGCACGGCGCGCGCCGGTTCGCGCTCACCCTCGGTCGGGCGCTGCAGGCCGCCCTGCTCGTGGCCCAGGCCCAGCACGATCTCGACACCCACGGAGACGGTCGAGGCGCGGCCGTCGCTCGGCGCTTCGCCGACGAGGGCATCGACCTGCTCGACGACCCGGGCCGCACGCTCGCCTCCGACGCGGCGCTCGCGCGCGACGAGCCCATCTGACCGGCGCCCGAGCCGCGACGGCCGCGCGTCGGAGCGGCGCGCGAGAGCGGCGCGTCAGAGCGGCGCGTCCGGGATCTCGCTCCCCCACGCGTCGATGATGTCCGACGGTTCGATGAGATCGTCGGTGAGCAGCACCTCGATGCGCCGGTTCACCGCGTCCAGGGTCGCGCGCAGGACCGCCCGATCGGGATCGTCACGGACCAGGGCGGCGCCGAGGAAGGTCTCCTCACCGTTCGGGGTGATCAGCGTCACCGCGACGTTCACCGCGAGGTCGGCGAACGCCATCACGTTGACGAAGTCGATGGTCCCGCGGATACGTCCGGCCGACAGCTCGGTCAGGGCCGCGAGCGTCGCCTCGGCGGTGGCACGCCAACGGCCACGGCGGGTCGCGGCGTCGCGCGCCTGGGTGGTCGCCTCGACCGTCCCGAGGGCGAGGGTCACGGTCACGATCACGTCCTCGCCGTCGCTGACGGCGACGAGGTCGCGGATCTTGACCCGCACCCGGGCTACCTCGTTGCGTGGCGCGGCAGCCGGTGAGCTCTCGGCCAGGGCGGCCAACGCGGCCGCGACGAGCTCGGCGGAGGCGTGCGGCCCGGGCGGGGACGCGGTGCCGTCCTCGTGGATGACCACGGGCTCGTCCGGGCCAGGCTCGGCGAAGTCGGTCACCAGGGCATCGTCCTCGCGTGCCGGCCGGATCGCCGTCACCGGCCTTCGGCCCCGAGCTCCAGGGTCCCCTGGTGCCCTAGCCTCCAACCGACGATGGACACGTCGGGAGGAACGATCCGTGAGCGGAGGTGCTGGCCGGTGGTGGCGCCGGCTACGGTCCGCCCTCGGACGTCGACCCGGACGAGATGGTACTCCGCCCGACGTGTTCACCGCCCGCGGAGGGCCACCCGACGTGGCCGAACGGCCACCGGGCGTGGCCCTCGGGGCTGACGATCCGCACCTGCCGTCCTCCGCCGGGCCGTCCGTCCCGGTGCGGGTGCACCACGAGCGGCTCGAGCGCCGCGTGACACCGCTCGCGCTGTCGCCGGCCGAGGCGTTGCGGCTCGCGACCGAGGGCCGGTCCGGTCTCTCCCGACGCAGGCTACCCCCCGACCCGGCCGTCCGCGAGGAACACGCGGACGACGCAGGCGAGGGGTAGCCGAGGTCGCTGGTCTCGGAGCGGGTCAGGCAGCCCGGCCACCGTGGTTGCGGGCGATCGCGCGGCCGATGACCAGCTTCTGGATCTCCTTGGTGCCCTCGAAGATCTCGTAGATCTTCGAGTCACG
>NZ_JBBEBZ010000166.1:0-14552 GCF_040882075.1 Nitriliruptor sp. | reverse complement strand
CCCGTTGAAGGTCTGCGCGAAGAGGATCGCCGACGTGATGGTCGCCTCATCTCCGTTGCGCCGCAGCACGAGCCGGTCACCGCCTTGTTGTAACCGTACGCTCACATCTGTAGGTTGTAACCGTACGCTCACACTTTGGGCGTGTAACCGTACGCTCACCACCCCCCGCGAGGAGCCAGCGATGCGCGTCACTGTCGCCCGGGACATCGGGCTCGCCGTACGTGGACGTCGTCGCGAGCTCAGCATGTCGCAAGCCGACCTGGCCGAGAAGTCGGGCGTGAGCCGCAAGTGGCTGTCGGAGTTCGAGCAGGGCAAGCCCACCGCCGAGCTCGGGGTCCTGCTCCGTGTCCTCGACGCCTTGCAGATGGAACTCACCGTCGCGCCACTGTCCGAGGGGGACCCACAGACGGCCGGCCTGTCGTCGAAGGAGCATCTCGACCTCGACGAGATCCTCGACGAGCTCGACAAGGACCCCGAGCCGTGACCGATCGTGAACTCGTCGCGCTCATCGAAGGTCGCCCTGCGGCAACGATCACCGAAGCTGCCGGGAGGATGAGGCTGCGCTACGACGACAGCCACCGCAGCGCCGACGCCACGCCCCTGTCGGTCAGCTTGCCGACCCAGCTACGAGACCACACCCACGAACCAGTGTCGGCGTTCCTGTGGGGCCTGCTGCCGGACAACGACCGCGTCCTGCGCCGGTGGGCACGGACCTACCAGGTGTCAGCCGCCAGCCCCGTCTCGATGCTGTCCTCCCCTGTCGGTGCCGATTGCGCCGGGGCCGTCCAGTTCGCCACCGCAGACCGCGTCCACGAGATCACCGACCGGGACGGCACCGTCGACTGGCTCACCGAGGCCGACATCGCCGCCAAGCTCCGCGCTCTCGAGGTCGACTCGGCCGACTGGCTCGGAGAACGCATCAAGGCCGGACACTTCAGCCTCGCTGGCGCCCAGTCGAAGACCGCGTTGCGCTTCGACCCTGCGACAAGCAGGTGGGGCGCGCCGCACGGCAGCGAACCGACCACCCACATCCTCAAGCCCGGCATCAGCGATCTCGAGGGCCACGCCCTGAACGAGCACGTGTGCCTCGCGACCGCGCGACGCTTGGGGCTGCGGGCTGCGGTCACCACGATCGAGCACTTCGAAGAGAAGGTCGCCGTAGCCGTCCGCCGCTTCGACCGCACCATGCGCGACGGTCGTTTCGTGCGGGTCCACCAGGAGGACATGTGCCAGGCCCTCAGCGTCCATCCTGACGCGAAGTACCAGCAGGACGGCGGACCCGGCGCTACCCAGATCGTCGACCTCATCCGCAGGCTGCTACCGCCAGCCGACGCCTCCGCCGCGACCGACAGGTTCCTCGACGCGCTCCTGTTCAACTGGCTCGTCGGCGGAACGGACGCGCATGCGAAGAACTACGGGATCCTGCTGTCCGGACCCCAGATACGCCTCGCGCCGCTGTACGACATCGCGTCCATGCTGCCCTACGAGCACGACCCGCTTCAACTGCGCCTGGCGATGAAGGTAGGCGGCGAGTACCGGTTCAAGGCTGTCCACGCCCGTCACTGGCACAAGCTGGCGTCGGACCTCTCGTTGGACCCCGACCGTCTACTGAACCGGGCTCGCACGCTCGCCGAGCAGATCCCGGATGCCATGGCGGATGCGTGCACCGCAGCAGCGTCCGACGCGCGGATCGACACCGACCTTCCGCCGCGCATGGCCGCCGCGGTCGGCGCGTGGTCACGGCGCTGCCTCGCTGGTCTCGAACGGTTCCGCGCCCGTTCGTAGCCTCCTCCCGACAGCGGATCAGCGGCGACGCGCTGCAGGCGAACTTGGGAGTCTCCCTGGGGAAGCACAAACGGCCCCCAGGCTCGAGCTCCAGCGCGCCGTGCCGTCGCCAGACGAACTCGACCTCCACGTGCGATCGCCCCGCTGCCGGCCGATCCGCCACCGGAACCTCAGCATCGGTTCGACGTCGGCTGACTGCGTGAGAGCTTGCAGAGCGCCCCGCTCCTCAGTGACCCACGCGGATCCAGGCAGGACCTTTGGCTACCGCCCTTGCGGACCCTTGTGCGAGTTGTGTTCGGCCGTGTCCGCTCCGCTCCGTCCGGTCCATCCGCCGGTCACCTGGTAGCGGGCGCGCGTCTCGTAGCAGCGCGGAGACGTCGCTTGACGCGGCCGGCGACGCGGCGCAACCGCCGGAGGGTGGTCTCCGGGGGTGGCGGAGGCGGAGGCGGAGGCGGGGGTTCGGTGCGGTACGCGCCGCTGCGGTGCAGCGTGAGCGCCGGCCGGAACCGGTGGTCGAGCAGCACCTCCGGTCGAGCGAAGAGCACGTTGTACTGGAACCGGCTCTGGTAGTCCCGACCGACCGGGATCAGGCCGTGGCCGAGTAGGAACGCCGACACGTCGTTCATGGTCCAGGCGGGGCCCCAGACCCACCGGTCGCGATCCTCGACCTCGATGAAGATCAACTGCACATCGGCGAGGAGCTCCTTCCCCCCGCCGAGCACCTGCTCGGTGGCGCCCTCGACGTCGACCCACATCACCGTCGGCGACCCACGGTGCTCCGCGAAGAACCGGTCGAGCGTCGTGGACGGGACGGTCACCTGCTGCGTCCCGTACTCGTGCTGCACGAGGTCCTTGAGCGACCCCTTGCCGTTCGCCAGAGGTCGACCATCCGCACCACGCATGACGTTGAACGTCACCTCCCCCACCGTGTCGCTCAGCGCCAGGTGGCGGTACTCCATCCGGTGCTTCGGCTCCTCGTTGCGCTCGCGGAACCGGTCGTGCACGTACGGGTTCGCCTCGAAGGCGACGATCCGCGCGTCGGGCAGGTAGCGACGGGCGCGCCGGGACGCGGTCGCGTCCTTCGCGCCGGCTTCGATGAAGACCTCCGGCTGCAGGAGCCGGACGGCACGGAAGAACAGCCGCTCGAGATCGCGGACCGATCGGGCGCGCTCGTCGGGCTCCCTCAGGTCGTAGTTCGGCGCGTTCGCCAGCAGGGCGAGGTCATAGGCCGCGAGGAGGTGCGCCCGCGCCTGGGGCGTGACCGTTGCTTCGACCTCGCTGACCTCGCCGACATCGTCCTGAGCCGTCATCGGTGCCCCCCGTTCGACGCAGCTCCGGATCAGATGACCCGGGGGTCCTGACCGTCCTCGGCGACGAACGGCAGGCCGTCGCGCTGCCAGGCCTGCATCCCGCCCTCGAGGTTCTCGACCTCGTAGCCGGCCCGTCGCAGCGCGTTGCTGACCTGACCGGAGCGGTTGCCGGACCGGCACACCGCCACGATCGTGCGGTCCTGGGCGAGCTCACCCTGCCGGGACGACAGCTCGCCCATCGGCACGTGGACGGCACCCTCGATGTGCCCCGCGTCCCACTCCGGCGGCTCGCGCACGTCCAGCAGCTGCACCTCGTCGGCCACGGCGTTGGCCTCGGAGGGTGTCACGCTGCACCGCCCTCGGCCAGTGCGGTCAGGGCGGCGTCCAGCCGTGTCCGGGCATCGGTCGCGACGTCCTCGAGCGCTGCCGGCCCGAGCGCCATCATCGCGTGCGGATCGGCGGCCACCACGTCGGTGCCGCCCGCTGGGTTCGCGCGCAGCAGGACGTTGCAGGGCAGCAGGGCGCCGACGTCCGGGTCGATATCGATGGCCTGCTTGGCCAGCGGCGGGTTGCACGCCCCGAGGATCTTGTAGGCGCCGACCTCCTCGCCGAGCTTGTCGCGCAGCGCTCCTTCGACGTCGATCTCGGACAGGATCCCGAAACCTTGCGCCTGCAGCGCGTCCCGGACGAGGGCTTCCGCCTCGACCGGCTCCGCGTCGATGGTCACGGTCATGGTGTACCCGCTCATGAGCTGGCTCCTCGGTGGGGGCTCGACCGGACTGTAGGGGTCAACGTGCCTCGCGGGCTTCCTCGTACCTGGTCCCGAAGTCGAGCGCCTGGTGGCGACCCTCGGTCAGGTAGTCGATGATCACGGTGGCGTCACCGTCGGAGATCTGCGCCCCGTTCCCGATCATCCGCTCGACGATGGCCGTCCAGTCCTCCTCGGTGGAGGAGTTGTTGCGCACGATGCGTCCCACGTCGTGGCACTGGACGCAGCTGTTGAGGAAGACCGCCTCCTGCTCGTCCGCGGGCGGCGGCAGCACCATCTCGGAGGACAGGAGCACGTCGACACCCGCCGTGTCGTACCGCTCGAGCGCAGCCTCGGCCTGTTCCTCGGTCACGTCGGTCTTGACCACCATGCCGTTCGGGTTCATGCCCGTCGTGAACGTCCCGAGCGTGTCGTACCGTGCGACGTCGATGACCGAGACGCTGCTCTCACCCCAGTTGGTCGCCAGCGCGCGGCTCCCCGAGGGTAGGAAGTGGATCCAGTGCGGGTTGACGCCGGTGCTGATCTCCTCGATCACCTCGAAGGTCTCGGGGTCGAGCACGCTCACGTGCTGGGCGCCGTTGTGGCTGACCCAGTAGTTGCCGTCGGGGCCGAGGTAGGGGATGTTCGCGCCGCCACCGGTCGCCACCGTTGCGAGCAGCTCGCCCGCGTCGGCGTCGATGAAGCTCACCGACCCGTCGGAGCGGTTCCCCGTCCCCACGATGTGGGTGTCACCGAGGAACTCCGCGTTCACGGGGTTCGGGATGTCGGCCACACGGCGCACGACCTCCTCCGTCGCCGTGTCGATGATGATGACCTCCTCCTCGGGGGTGTTGGAGATGGCCAGCAGCTCCCCATCCACCGACATCCCGGCGCCGCCGCCACCCGCGCTCGAGTAGTCCTCCTCGCTCCGCTCGATCTCGCGCAGCTCCCACGTGCCGATGTCGAGCACGCCGACCGTGTTCGCCCCCTGCATGCTGAAGAAGGCCTTCTCGTCGTCGGGGGTGATGTAGACGTCGCGGGGGCGGTCGCCGACGTCGATGACCTCGGCGATGGCGGGCCCCCCTTCCGCCTCCACGTCGATCACGCCGATGCGGTCGCTGCGCTGGAGCGCGACGACGAAGTACCGACCGTCGTTGGTGTAGGTGCCGTGCAGCGGCCCCGCGACGTCGGCACCGTCGGCCGCTTCGGGGAAGGCGAGGAAGTCGGTCGCGAAGTCGTCGTGGGTGTCGATGACGATGACCTCGTTGCCGAACCGGGCGTTGGCGATGACCCACCGCTGGTCGGGGCTGAGGTAGGGGTGGTGCGGGACCGCCGAACCCTCGCTGTAGATGAAGGCCACCGGGGCGAGGGTCTCGAGGTCGTGGACGGCGATGCCGCGACCGACCTCGGCGGCGACGAAGAGCCAGCCGCGGCCGCTCCAGGTCTCGCCGTCGGGCGGGAGCGGGGCCCCGACGGACTGCACGGTGTTCGTGCGGGCCACGTAGTCGGGCGCCAGCTCCCGGATCGGGCCGGGGAAGAAGCCGGAATCCTCGACCGGGTCGAGTTCGACCGCGTCCGCCGCCGTCTCGGATCGGTCACCCGGCCACGCGGCTGCGACGAACGCGACCACGACGAGGCCGATCGCGAGGTTGCGGTAGCGGGCCACGGACGTGGCGGTCTCGGATCGGGACACGGTGGAAGCTCCACGGAGAGGAGAGGACAGGAGGACAGGGCGAGCATGCAGGGTTCCTGGCGACCTGTCCGGTCTCCATGGACACCTCCGGGTGCGCCGTCCGTTCTCTCTGGACGCCAGGCCCGCTCGCTACCTTCACGTTCCGGTGCAGACGGACGACGAGGTGCGCGTGGAAGGCCCGACGCCCCCCGTGCGCGCAGAGCCCGGCCTCGCCCCGACGATCCTGAGCGCCCGCCGCATCGAGCGTCTGCTGATGCGGGTGCGTTACCTGATGACGGGCTTCGTGGTCGCCTCCGCTGCCCTGTTCGCGCCGACCGACCACCTCGCCGCGGTCGCCCTCGTCCTGCTGCTGCTCGGCGGCAACCTCCTCGCCCACCGGGAGGCGCCGAGGGTGCGGACCGTCGGAGCAGCACGGGCGCTCGCACTGCGGACGACGGCCATCGATGCGGTGGCAGCCGGTGCCTACTACCTGCTGTTCCTCCGGCACCCGTCGGCGACCCCCGTAGCCCTACTCACCGCGCTCGTCCTCGGGATCGCGCTGCGGTGGAGTTGGCGAGCGGTCGGGGTCATGACCGCCGGTTTCGGTGTCGCCGTCGCGGTGCGCGCCTACGTACGGACCGAGGTGCTCGACCTCGGCGCCCCCCGCGTGGAGCTCATCGCGCTCTGGGTCGTCGTCGCGCTCCTCGTGGCCGCCCTCGGCAGGGAGATCCAGGTCCAGGAGCGCAGGTGGCAGACCGCAGCGGCCGCGCGCGAGCAGGTCGCTGCTGACCTCCGTGCCACGGTGGCGCAGACGTTGGCGCTCGCCGGCATCGGCCGGGACCAGGCCACCCACGACGAGGTGCTCGCCGCCGTCCGCGCGATCATCGACGGCGCCGGGGAGAGCCACGACCAGCTGATCGAACGCGTCGCCACGGTGCTCGCGGTCCCCCACCACGGTCTCTCCCCGAGGGAGCAGGAGATCCTCCTGCTGTTGGCCCGCGGCTTCCCGGACACCCGTATCGCAGCGGCCCTGTTCATCAGCCCGAGCACCGTCCGGAACCACTTCGCGAACATGCGCGCCAAGCTCGGGCAGGGCTCGCGCGCCGAGCTGGCCGCGTTCGCGGCCCGCTACGCCTTCCCGACCTGATCCTCCTGGCCGGCCGGGGGAGCTCGTCGCAACGGACGACGCCGTTAGGCTCACGCCTCGCGTCGGACGCCGGGGGCCGGCCGGAGGAGCTCGCGTGCCACGCTTCGAGGAGACGCGCACCATCGGTGCCAGTGGCGAGCTCTGCTGGCAGCTGCTGACCGACCCCGACCACATCCCCACGTGGCTGACCATCGCCACCTCGGTCCGCGCTGCTGGGGAGCTCGGCGAGGGCACCCCCCTCCACGCGAGGGGTGGCGCGCTCGGCGTCAACCTCGACCTTCAGCTCGAGGTCGCCGCGTGGGAGCCGACCTGCCGTTACGCGTGGCGCCTGCACGAACCGGTCGCCGTGGACGTGATCTACGCGCTCGACCCGGTGGAGGTGGGGCTCACCCGCCTGCGCGCCCGGGTGGAAGCCGACCTCGGGCGACGGGTCCCGGTGCGGGCCCGGCTCGCCGTGCGGGTCCTGCGGGGTGAGCTGTCCCGATCCCTCGACCGGCTCGCGGAGCTGGCCGAAGCGACGCCTGGCTAGGGCCTGCCGCTGCCGACCCACGGTTCGCTGCGGCTGGGCTGCCGCGGCTGCGCCCTCGGCGGTCGAGACGGCAGCCGCAAGCGCCGGATCGTGACGCCGACGACGGCCGCCACGAGGACACCCGCGCTGTTCAGGAGCACGTCGTCGACGTTGGTCCCGCGCCCCGGGTGGGTCAGCTGGACGAGCTCGATCGTCAGCGACATCGCCACCCCGGCGACGGCCAGCCGCACGATCCCTGCCCGGCGCCAGCGCTGCGCCAGCAGCACGATCGTCGGGACGAGCAGCACCAGGTTGACCACGGCGAACACCCCCGGAGCCCCGTCCATGAGCTCCAGCGGCCGGAGGTTGACCTCGGCCGAACCGCCGAGCTCGGTGCCCAGCTGGCTGAGCGGGGTCAGCGTCGCCAGGACGACCGCCACGAGCGAGGCGGCGAGTGCTCCGTCGAGGAGCGCGGGGGCGACCAGGGGTCGACCGCGACGCGCCAGCGCCCGAGCGAACAGCGACAGCACCGCGACGAGGAGGCCGACGGCGACCGCAGCGATCACCACCTCGATGATGGCCACGCTCTGCACGGCTGCCTCCGGACGGATCCGTCGACGGTAGCGTTGCGTCCTGGCCGGTCGCCCAGGGTCGGTCGGGCCGTGGAGGCGCCACGGGCAGCGGCGCGACGAGACGGGGCGACGAGACGGTGACCGGAGCGTTCCACCTCGGCGTGCTTGCGGAGCGCGCCGCCGAACGGCGCGACGCCGACCACCGCTCGCTGCTGTTCGAGGGCCGGTGGTGGACCAGCGGGGAGCTGCACGACCGCGTCACCCGCATCGCCGGGGGGCTCTCGGCGATCGGGCTGCGGCCCGGTGACCGCGTCGTCGTGGTCATGGCGACCACCCCGGACGTCGGCGTCCTCTACCAGGCCTGCTGGCGGGCCGGACTCGTGGCGACGCCGGTGCTGTTCCTGGTCCCGCCCGCCGAGCTGCGCACCATCCTCATCGACAGCGCGGCCCGGTGCGTGATCACGACGCCGGAGTTCCTGGACAACGTTCGCGGCGCCGCGGACGGGCTCGACGTCACGATCGTGCTCGACGGTGACGCGGCCGGGACCACACCGCTCGCCGACCTCGCCGCGGCGGCGCCCGTGCCGATCGTGGACCGGCGTGACGACGACCTCGCTGCGCTGCTCTACACCGGGGGGACCACCGGGCGAGCCAAGGGGGTCGAGCTCACCCACACCAACCTCTGGTACGCCGGCCGAGCCGGCTACGAGTCGACCGCCGACGACCGCCTCGGCCGCACCCTGATGCCGCTGCCGCTCGCCCACTCCTTCGGGCTGCTCGTCAGCGTGACCAGCACCCACGACCCGGAACCTGGCGTGGCCGTCCTACAGCGGTGGTTCGACCCGGAGGGGTTCTGCGAGCTGGTCGCCGAGCACCACCTCCAGCAGGCGACGGTGGTCCCCACGATGTTGCGGGTGTTGCTCACCCTGCCGCTCGAGAGCTACGACCTCTCCTCGTTGGAGCGCATCGTCTGCGGTTCGGCTCCGCTGCCGCCGGCCGTCCTGCACGCCTTCGAGCAGCGCGTGCCGTCGGTGACCATCTGCGAGGGCTACGGGCTGACCGAGACCGCCGCAGCCGCCACCGTCAACCGGCGGACACACCGGAAGGTCGGCACCGTCGGCCAGCCGCTGCCCGGCACCGAGCTGCGCATCGTGGGCGCCGCCGGCGAGCCAGCCGCGACGGGCGATCCCGGTGAGGTCTGGGTCCGGTCGGCAGCCAACGCCCGGGGCTACCGCGGGGAGACCGACGGCTCCGACACCTTCACCTCCGACGGGTGGGTCCGGACCGGCGACATCGGAGCGCTCGACGACGAGGGCTTCCTCACCATCCTCGACCGGATGAAGGACCTCGTCATCCGCAACGGCTTCAACATCTACCCGCGGGACGTCGAGGAGGCGCTCGTCGAGCACGACGCGGTCGCCGCGGCTGCCGTCGTCGGCGAGCCTGGGCCCGTGACCGGCTCGGCCCGAAGGCCTACCCACGCGACGTGCGGGTGATCGACACCCTCCCCCTCACCCCGATGATGAAGATCGACCGCAAGGCGGTGCGCACCCTGCTGTGACGTGGCGGGTGATGCGCTGACGGGCCGGTTCAGACGAGTTCGGACTCGCGCGCTTCGGTCCCGGCGTCGACGGCATCGCGCCGCCCCGGTGGCGGCGTCGACCCCGCCCGCCGGCGGTCGAGCCCCACGACACCGGCGGCCAGCGCGGCGATCGTCCCGCCGATGGCGACCGCGATCACGACGCCGGCGATGTACCCGGGCCACGTCGGGGCACCCTCGAGGGCCTCGCGCAGGAACAGGTCGGTCTGCGGGACCATATCGGCCTCGCGGACGGGCTCGAAGGCGATCTCGCTGGCGCCGATCTCGGGGTCGGCGGGCAGGTAGATCGGCACCGCACCGAGCTGGGAGCCGCTGGCGAGCAGCACCATCGTCTTGCGCTCACCGCCGACGGGGGCGGGTTCCTCGATCCGGTACGCACCGGGTTCGCCGGTCGGCACGAGCGGACGGATGGTCCGTTCGCCGCCCTGCCACTGGAAGACCTCGAAGCGGTCGGCGTCGACGGCGGCGTCGACCGGCGTGACCTCGACGGTCACGTCGACCAGCGACCGGCCAGCGGCGTCGGTGGACACGACCGACGAGGTGACACGAGCGGACACGTCGGCCGTGTCGCGGACGAGCGTCGGCGCGATCGCGAGCAGCGCGACCAGAGCGCCGGCCCCCGCGACGCGACCGTTGATCGCCACGGAGCGGTGCGCGAGCACCCGTCCGATGGCGACACCGATCGGCGCGATGGCGACGGCGGCCACCGTGCCGAGCAGCGCCTCCGGCCACAGCCCCGCGCCCCACGGGTGGTAGCCCCAGAGCTGCATCCACAGCCACTCGCCGGCCAGTCCGGCGGTCCCGACGGCGCCACCTGCGACGTAGGCGCGGGTGGTCCACGACCGCCCGCGGGTCACCAGGAAGGCGATCTCGACCGCGATGGCGCCGGCGAGGTAGAGCGGGAACCGGGCCACCTCGAGGCTCCACACCCCGGCGGTCACGACGGCCATGACGACGCGGAGCACGACGAAGACACCGACCGCCGCCAGCGCGCCGCCGCGACCGAGAACCACACGCGTCAGGAGGAGCCCGACGCTGGCAGCCAGCGCGATGAGGACCACCTGGGCGGCCTGCGGCCAGACCGAGACGGCGAGGTCGTACTCGAACTGGACCGCCGACAGCCCGACCAGGACGGCGCCGGCGGACAACCCGGCCATCACCCGGTGCTGGAGCACCCGCCAACTCGGCGTGCCCGCCGCGGAGGTGGTCGCGGGCAGCGGCACCGCCGTGCCGCCGGAGACGGGACGACGGCCCGCCTCGGCCAGCACCAGCCAGGTGGCGATCGGCGCGAACATCACCGACCCGATCATCAGCATGTGCGGCGGCGACCACATCGTCACGTCGAGGCCGTAGATGGCGTGCCAGAACTCGTCGACCCAGTAGCCCGAGATGGCCAGCACGCCCATCGCCAGGAGGCCGGCGCAACCGAACGGCACCCGCCAGCGACGCACCTGCCACCCGACCGGGGCGTCGGTCCGGGTGGCGACGTGGACACCGAGCGCGCCGGCGATGCCCAGACCCGTGGTCGCGAGCAGCAGGTGGACGTGTGGTGGGCTCAGGAGGAACTCGTCACGACCGATCGACACGTGCCACGCCACGTCCCAGAAGAACCCCGAGAACGCGATGAGCATCGCCCCGAACGCGACCAGGAAGGTCGCCGCGGCCCAGTCCGGCCAACCCGTGACCCGCCCGGCGCCGTTGGCGAAGCGCAGCAGCACGCCGCTCTCGCCAGCGGGGAGCGCGGACGCACGGACCAGGGCGGCCGCGACCAGCCCGGCGAAGGCGATGGGGGCGACGACGTACCACCAGTCGGTCCCGAACTGCGCGAAGCTCTCGACCAGACCCACCTGTGCTGCCTCTCCTCGTGCGGACGGCACCGCAGGGTGGCACCGTTGTATGCGTCACGAGATGATGACATATCTTCCGCCAGCGCACAACCGCACGGACGGCCGGGCCCCCGAGGACCGCGGCGGCGAGGAGCCAGATCAGGCGGTCGCGACCGCGCGGTCGATGCGGTGGCGGATCGCGGCCGTGACCTCGTCCGGCCGCTCGAGCGGGGACTGGTGGCCAGCACGCTCGATGACGACGAGCTCGGCATCCGGCAGCTCACGGACCAGCCGCTCGCTGTGGTGGTGCGGCGTCATGCGGTCCTGACGTCCGACGACGACCGTCGACGGCACCTTCCACAGCGGCAGGGCATCGGACAGGTCGAGGTCGGTCAGGGTGATGCCGAGGCTCGCGCGTACGTCGACGGGGGCATCGAGGAACAGCTGCTCGGTGAGCGCCACTGACGAGGGCGAGGCGGTCGGGCTGAGCGAGATGGCCTTGACCACCCGGGACGAGATCGGGGTCGTGCGGTGCGGGATGGGGAGCCGGGCGCGGAGCACCCGTGCGCCGAGGCCACCGAGCACCCCCTCGAGGACCCCGAGGCCCTTGAACATCCCCGACGTCAGCTCACCGGCACCGGTGTCGACCAGCACGGCGCCGCTGGCGCGATCGACCAGGCGACCGTCGCGAGCCGAGGCGAGGATCGACATCCCGCCGAGGCTGTGACCGACCACGATCACCGGCAGGTCGGGGCGGGCGAACGCCTCGACGACGTCGGCGAGGTCCCGGCCGAGCGCGTCGATCGTGAACCCGTCGTCGCCGACGTGTCCGCTCCCCCCGTGACCGCGCTGGTCGTAGGCGACGATCTGGTGATCGGCGGCGAGCGCCTGCATCTGGTGGCCCCAGAACCGGATGCCCATGGCCCAACCGTGCGCGAAGACGACGCAGGCACGCGGCTGCGCCGGGGTGTGCACCCGGACGTGCAGGGTGGTGCCGTCGGCGGTCGGCAGGCAGGTCGGACGGCCCGGCGGGATCGCCGTCAGCACGCCGCGGTGCGGGTCGGCATCCAGGGCGGCGAGGTCACGGCGGCGGACCGCCTCCCACGCGACCCCGGTCGTGACCGCCCCGACCGCGAGGCCCACCAACCGTCGTCCGCTCGCCACGCCGCGTCTCCGTCTGCGCCCGTGGGCGCGCCATCCGACACCGAACGCTGTCACGGTACAGCACTCGTGCGGATCGCCCGCGCCCGGTCGGCCCCCCACCGCGACGTCCGACGCGACCGGGTGGCACACCGCTCGGTGGCACGTCACGTCGGCGGTTACGCTCCCCGGCCATGAGACTGCGCATCGATGAGCTGGCGACCACGGCCGGGACCACGTCCCGGAACGTCCGCGCGTACCAGCAGCGCGGGTTGCTGCCCGCCCCGGAGCTCGAGGGGCGCACCGGGTTCTACGGCGAGGAGCACCTCCACCGGCTGCGACTCATCGACGAGCTCCAGCAGCGCGGCTTCAGCCTCGAGGCCATCCGTCAGACGCTCGACATCTGGTCGACCGGCGGCGACCTCGGCGAGCTCCTCGGCTTCCAGCACCTGCTGTCGGCCCCGCTGACCGACGAGCAGCCGGTCACCTTCACGGTGGCCGAGCTCACGACCCGCTTCCCCGCCATCGAGCACCGCCCCGAGCTGATGGGACGAGCGCTCGAGCTCGGCCTGGTCGAGGTCGACGACCGGGGCGACCTCGTGGCGCCGTCCCCGATGATCATCGAAGCCGGCACCGAGCTCGTCCGGCTCGGCGTGTCGATGGAGGTGGTCTTCGATCTCGTCGCCGCGATCCGCGCGGACGTGTCCGACATCGCGCGCCGCTTCCTCGAGCTCGTCTCCGACCACCTGCTCGCCCCGATGATCGAGGGACGCGACGACGCCGTCAGCAGCTCCGAGCTGGTGTCGTCGCTGCAGCGCCTGCGACCGATCGCGATCGAGGTGGTCCGTCCGTTCCTCGCCCAGGCGTTGGCCAGCGAGATCGACCGCACCGTCCGGGCACAGGCCGACCTGCTCGACCCCGACGGCGGGGCCGCCACCGCGTAAGCTCACGTGGTGGGTGTGCGGCACGGGGCCGCCGTGAAGCGAGGTCAGGGCGGGCTCGTGTGGGTCGTCGCGGTCGTGCTGACGCTGCTGTACGCCGCAGCGGTCGCGGGGACCGCTGAGCGCCGTGGTCAGCCACCCCTACCGTGGTTCGTGACCGGACTGTTCACCCCGGTCGTGTCGTTCCTCGTGCTGCTGCTGTTCTTCCCACGTCCTGGCACACCCGTCGACGAACTCACGGCCGATGATGCCGTCGCCGCGAGCGCCGTCGCGCGCTCGCTCGCCGCGGAACCTGGCCTCTCCGTCCACGCGCTCGTCGCGCGGACCGGTCTTCGCGAGCGTGAGGTGCTCGACCAGCTCCGGGCGCTGCAGAACCTCGGCCGCGCCACCAGGGACGACGCCGGTCGCTACGACCTCACGCCGGGCTGAGCTCATCAGCGGACTCGACGGAGTGGACCGCACCACCGGCCGGGACGACGACGGTCGCGTACCGGTCCGGCGACGGCGTGACGCCTGCTACGGGAGCGCGCAGCGGGAGACCGATCGACCAGCCGGGGGACGAGACACGGCGCGGCGCCGCTCTGGTCACCCGCTGGCTCCCTCAGCTCCCGGTCGCCTCAGCCTCGAGGCGTTCGTAGCGGTTGGCGATCCGCTCGGGGTCGAGGATCCGGAAGGTGGCCTTCGAGGTCACCTTGACCCGATCGTGCTGCTCGATCGTCGCCTCGAGGTGGACGTCGCGCTCGTCGCGGTCCACCAGCTTGCCCACCAGCTGGCACGGCACACCGAGGTGGATGGGCTTGCGGTAGCTCAGCGACAGGTCGATGGTCACGCCGGGGATCAGCTCGCGCACCATCACCATGCCGTAGACGTCGTCGAGGATCGCGGCGAGCGCACCACCGTGGACCAGGCCCGGCGCGCCGACGAACCGGTCACCGAAGCTGTAGTCCACGCGGACGCCACCGCCGGGGGCGGCGACGGCGAACAGCCCGAACCCCGCCGAGTTGTCGGGCCCGCAGCCGAAGCACCGGGCACCGTGGCGGGGCAGGACGTCGCCGTCCTGCCAGCCGCCGTTGGCGATGGCCGCGCGGAACCGATCGGCGTCCGGGTGTTCCGCGAGGGTGGACCAGGCGCCACCACCGGCCGAGGCCGACGGTGGTGCCGAGGAGGAGGTCGGGTCAGACACCCATCGTCCTTCCGATGATCTCCTTCATGATCTCGTTGGTTCCGCCGTAGATGCGCTGGACCCGTGCGTCGACGAAGGCGCGCGCGATCGGGTACTCGCGCATGTAGCCGTAGCCGCCGT
>NZ_JBBEBZ010000165.1:0-2274 GCF_040882075.1 Nitriliruptor sp. | reverse complement strand
TGGTCGAGGCCGGGTGGTTCACCAGCGACTTGGTGTCACCGATGTTGACCAGGCGGGTGAACAGCTCGAGCGCGTCGTGGAACGTCACCGCCGCGTCGTAGCCACCCTCGACACCGAAGGTCATCAGCGACGACGGTTTGCCGCCCGTGTACTTCTTGGCCTGCTCGTGGTAGCGCGAGCTGGCCAGCCCGGCGTACTCGACGTAGGTGACCTTCGGGTGCGCCTCGAGGTGGGCCGCGACCTTGGCCGCGTTCTCGACGTGCCGCTCGATCCGCAGCGACAGCGTCTGCAGGCCCTGGATGAACTGCCAGGCGTTGAACGGGCTGATGGCCGAGCCGGTGTTGCGCAGCGGGACCGTGCGGGCGCGGCCGATGAACGCGGCCTCACCGAGCGCCTCGGTGTAGATCACGCCGTGGTAGGCGGGCTCGGGCTGGTTGAGCTGCGGGAAGCGCTCGGCGTGCTCGGCCCACGGGAACTTGCCGCTGTCGACGATGATCCCGCCGACGGAGTTGCCGTGCCCGCCGATGAACTTGGTCAGCGAGTGGATGACGATGTCGGCGCCCCACTCGATGGGTTTCATCAGGATGGGCGTGGCGACGGTCGAGTCGACGATGACCGGGACGCCCGCGTCGTGAGCCACCTTCGCGATGGCTTCGAGGTCGGGGATGTTGCCCGCCGGGTTGCCGATGGTCTCGAGGTAGACCGCCTTGGTCTTCTCGTCGATCAGCTTCCCGATGGCCTCGGGCGAATCGTCATCGGCGAACCGGACGTCGACGCCCTGGGAGGGGAACATGTGCTTGAACAGGGTGTAGGTCCCGCCGTACAGCTGCGGGACGGTGACGATGTTGTCGCCCGCGCTGGTGATGGTCTGGATCGAGTAGGTGATCGCTGCCTGGCCCGAGCTGGTGGCCAGCGCCGCGACGCCGCCCTCGAGCGCGGCCACGCGCTGTTCGAGCACGTCCTGGGTCGGGTTCATGATGCGCGTGTAGATGTTGCCCGGCACCGCGAGGTCGAACAGGTCGGCGCCGTGCTGGGCGTCGTCGAACTCGTAGGCGACGGTCTGGTAGATCGGGACCGCGACCGCCTTGGTGGTCGGGTCCGGCTCGTAGCCGTGGTGGATCGCGAGGGTCTCGTCCTTCATGGGTTCCTCTCCGGTGGTGCGTGGTCGTGACAGGTCGAGCGGCGCGCCGTCAGCGAGCGAGGCGGCCGAGCGGGTCGTCGGGGTCGATGTCGGGGGTGAACGGCACGCCCCGCTCCAGATCGGTCAGGCGGTAGACCAGGCCGAGCCAGTTGGCGAACACGGCCTTGGCGGTGTCCGCCCAGGTGTTCTCGAGGCCCGCGGCCAACTGTTCCTCGGGGAACGGCGGGATCGCCCCGCCCCGTTCGCGCGCCGTGAGGACCGCATCGAGGTGGTCGTGGGCGAGCCGTGCGGCGTCGGCCGACAGGCAGCGGTCCGGCAGCGGCGGGATCGCCGCGACCTCGCCGTCGAGGAAGCGGGTGACCTCGCGCTTGTACTCCTTGAGCAGGCTCACGAGGTCGTACTCGGGGTGGCCCTGGAGGTAGACGGTGCGGATCCCGTCGCTCGACACGCCGAGGTGGAAGTCGCCCTCGGTCGAGGCGATCAGCACCTCGACGCCGGCACGCTCGAGCTGGGTCGTGGTGACCTCGTTCCAGCGCGAGTGCGGCACGTCGAACCGGGTGTTGGTGCCGTGGAGGAGGGGGTGGTCAGGACGGAGCTGGCGGTGCTCGTAGACCCCCCAGCGTTTGGTCAGCAGACGTCGGCGGTGGACCCCGTGGCGGTGCTGCAGCAGCGCGTGGGTCGCCAGGCACGAGCACAGGACCGAGGTGACGTTCTCGCTCGCCCAGTCGATGATCTCGAGCAGCGGCTCGTAGAACGCCTCGTCGGCGAGGTCGGGACGGTTGGCGACGTTCGCGCCGGTGACGATGAGGGCGTCGAGCCCCTCGTCGCGCAGGTCCTCGAAGCGTTCGTAGTGGGTGTCGATGTGGGCCTGCGTCGCGGGGCTGCGATCGAGCCCCTCAACGGTGAAGACGTGGACGTAGACCTGGACGATCCGGTTCGACGCGCCGATCAGGCGGGTGAACTGCTGCTCGGTCACCTGCAACGCCGCGTCGGGCATCATGTTGAGCAGGCCCACGTGCAGCTCGCGGATGTCGGCGCGGTGGGCCTGCGCCTCGGTCAGCACGTCCTCACCCTCGGCGGCGAGAGCCGCGAAGGCGGGCAGCGACGAGTGGGCGACGATCGGCATCGAGGTG
>NZ_JBBEBZ010000164.1:67288-73406 GCF_040882075.1 Nitriliruptor sp. | reverse complement strand
CCGGGAAGTCGACGCTGCTGAAGATCATGGCCGGCGTCGACACCCAGTTCGAGGGCGAGGCGTGGGCGGCCAAGGGCCTGAGCGTCGGCTACCTGGCGCAGGAGCCGGTGCTCGACGAGACCAAGACGGTCCGCGAGAACGTGCTCGAGGGGATGGGCGAGACCGCGGGGCTCGTCGGCCGGTTCAACGAGCTCGCCGCGAAGCTGTCCGAGCCGCTCGACGACGACCGGATGCAGAAGGTCTACGACGAGATGGGCGAGGTGCAGGACGCCATCGATGCGGCCGACGCCTGGGACCTCGACCGGACCATCGAGATCGCGATGGACGCCCTGCGCGTGCCCGACGTGGACAACGTGAGCGTCCTGTCCGGTGGTGAGAAGCGCCGTGTGGCGCTCTGCCAGCTGCTGCTGTCCAAGCCCGACATCCTGCTGCTCGACGAGCCCACCAACCACCTCGACGCCGAGACCGTCGGGTGGCTGCAGCGCCACCTCGCCGACTACGCCGGCATGGTCGTGGCCATCACCCACGACCGGTACTTCCTCGACGAGGTGGCTGAGTGGATCCTCGAGCTCGACCGGGGGAAGGGCTACCCGTTCGAGGGCAACTACTCCGGGTGGCTCGAACAGAAGCGCGAACGGCTGCGCACCGAGGAGCGCGAGGAGTCGTCGCGCCAGCGCCAGCTCGCCGAGGAGGCCGAGTACGTCAAGGCGTCCCCGCAGGGCCGACGGACCAAGGCCAAGGCCCGCATCCAGGCCTACGAGACCCTGCTCAACCAGGACCGTCCGAAGCAGGTCACCAAGCCCATCATCATGATCCCCGAGGGCCCGCGGCTCGGCGACGTGGTCGTCGACGCGAAGGGTGTCGTCAAGGGCTTCGGTGACAAGCTGCTCTACGAGGACCTGACCTTCACGCTGCCGCCCGGCGGCATCGTCGGCATCATCGGCCCGAACGGTGCTGGCAAGACCACGCTGTTCCGCATGATCGTCGGTGAGGAGACGCCCGACGAGGGCGAGCTGCGTGTCGGCGACACGGTCCAGCTGTCCTACGTCGACCAGTCGCGGCAGGATCTCGACCCGGACAAGACGGTCTTCGAGGAGATCACCGGCGGCGGCGACTGGGTGCAGCTCGGCCGCACCGAGATGGCGTCGCGCGCCTACGTCGCCGCCTTCGGGTTCACCGGCGGCGAACAGCAGAAGGCGCTCGGCAAGTGCTCCGGTGGTGAACGCAACCGGGTCCACCTCGCCAAGCTGCTGCAGAACGAAGCCAACCTGCTGCTGCTCGACGAGCCGACCAACGACCTCGACGTCGACACCCTCCGCAGCCTCGAGGAGGCGCTGCTCGAGTTCGCCGGGTGCGCGGTGATCACGTCCCACGACCGGTGGTTCCTCGACAAGGTCGCCACCCACATCCTCGCCTTCGAGGGTGACTCGCAGGTGACCTGGTTCCCGGGCGGCTACTCGGAGTACGAGGAGGACCTGCGCCGCCGCAAGGGCGACGACGCGCTGAACCCGACGCGGATCAAGTACAAGCCGCTGACCCGCCGCACCGGCTGAGTCGCCAGGCAGCTCGCCCGCCTGGCGCGGCGAGCTGTCGCACCGAACGTCTACGGTCACGGCGCCGGCGCGGGTGAGGAGTCTCGGCGTGGACCATCCGTCAACCTTGAGCGCCGCCGTCTCGCGGTTCGGCGAGGTGGTCGCCGCGAAGCTCGGCGCGGTCGCGGTCACAGGGTCGCGTGAGGACCAGCTGCGTGGCCCGATGGAGGTGTTGCTGGCGGACCTGGTGGCGCTGGCGGGGTTCGATCCGGCGCGACTGACGATCGTCGGAGAATCGTCGCTCGGCGAGCTGCACGTGCGCCCGGATCTGGCGGTCAGCTACGCCGACGCCCTGACCGGGTTCGTCGAGCTGAAGGCCCCGGAGAAGGGCGCCGACCCGCGGCGGTTCCGCGGCGATCACGACAAGGCGCAGTGGAGGAAGCTGCAAGCGCTGCCGAACCTGTTGTTCAGCAGCGGTGGCGAGTTCTCGCTCTGGCGCAGCGGCGAGCTGGTGGGTCGCGTCGTCCGGCTCGATGGCGACGTCGAGTCCGCGGGTGCTGACCTCGCCGCCCCGGACCAGCTGGTCGCGTTGATCGCCGACTTCCTGTCCTGGGAACCGTACGTGCCTCGTGGTCCTCGGGAGCTGGCCGAGCTCAGCGCGCGGATGTGTCGGCTGGTCCGCGACGAGGTCCGGGACCAGCTCACCGTCGGCAGCGCGACGCTGGCCCACCTGCACCGGGACTGGCGCACGACCTTGGTACCCGGCGCCGATGACGAATCGTTCGCGGACGGGTTCGCGCAGACCGTGACCTTCGGGCTGCTGCTGGCGCGGGCGCGCGGGATCGAGTTCGGTGGGTCGATCGAGGCGGCTGCGCGGGAGCTGGGGCAGACCCACTCGCTGATCGGGACCGCGCTCGACGTGTTCACGCGCGAGGTCGGTCAGCGTGACGGTCTGCTGACCTCGCTCGCGACGGTCCAACGCGTGCTCGCCGTCGTCGATTGGCCGACCATCTCGAAGGGCGATCCCGAGGCGTGGCTCTACTTCTACGAGCACTTCTTGCAGGTCTACGACCCGGCACTGCGCAAGCAGACCGGGTCGTACTACACGCCTCCCGAGGTCGTCGATGCGATGACACGCCTGGTCGATGTGGCACTGCGTGATCACCTCGGCAAGCACCGCGGACTCGCGGATCCGTCGGTGACCGTGCTCGACCCTGCGGTGGGGACCGGCACGTTCCTCCTCGCGGTCCTGCGATCCATCGCGGCGACGTTGACCGACCTCGAGGGCGAGCACGCCGTCGCCGCAGCGCTGGACGACGCGCTCGGACGCATCAGCGGCTTCGAGCTCCAGCTGGGGCCGTTCGCCGTCGCGCAGTTGCGCGTGATGGCAGAGCTCGCCGAGCTCGGTGTGGCGGCGCACCGAGCGGCCAGCGTTCGGCTGTACGTCGTCGACACGCTCGCGGATGCTCACGACGAGGACCCGCTGCACGCCGGGATGCTGTACCGGCCCTTGACGGCGTCGATGAGGGGCGCCAACCAGGTCAAGCGAGAGGTGCCGGTCACCGTGGTGCTCGGCAACCCGCCGTACGGCGAGAAGGCCGCGGGTGAAGGCGGTTGGATCGAGCAGGGCACCCCTGGTGCGAAGGTGTCCGCGCCGTTGGACGACTGGATGCCGCCGAAGGAGTGGGGCGTCGGCGCCCACGCCAAGCATCTCTACAACCCGTACGTCTACTTCTGGCGGTGGGCGACCTGGAAGGTGTTCGACCAACCACCCGAGTCCGACACCGGCATCGTCTGCTTCATCACGGTCGCGGGGTTCCTCTCCGGGCCGGGCTTCCAGCAGATGCGGGACTACCTCCGGCGCCGCGGCGATGCGATCTACGTCATCGACTGCTCGCCCGAGGGCCACCAGCCAGCCGTGAGCACCCGGGTCTTCCAAGGTGTCCAGCAGCCGGTCTGCATCGTGATGGTCGTCCGTGACGGGGAGACCGGACCGGACACCCCGGCGCCGGTCGCGTTCCGCCAGTTGCCCGCCGGCTCCCGCACGACCAAGTTCGACGCACTCGCCGACGTCACGCTGACCGACGGCTGGGAGCCGGCGCCGGACGGGTGGCGCGAGCCGTTCCTGGCGGAGGGTCGTCATGCGTGGCGCGACTACCCACACCTCGACGACCTGTTCCGGTACTCCGGCTCCGGCGTGATGCCGGGACGCACGTGGCCCATCGCGCCTGACCGGTCCACGTTGGAGACACGGTGGCGCACGCTCCAGGCGGAGAAGGATCCGGTACGGAAGGCCGACCTGTTCAGCGAGCATCCGACCGACCGCCGCATCTCCTCGGAACTGGGTGATGGTCTGCCGGGCCTGCTGCACCGCAAGGGTGCGATCGTCTACGACGATGGCCCCTGCCCGCAGCCGGTTCGGATCGGCTACCGCTCGTTCGACCGGCAGTGGATCATCGGGGACAAGCGGGTCATCAACCGTCCCAACCCGACCCTGTGGCGCGTCCGCTCGGAGCAGCAGATCTACCTGACGGCGTTGCCTCCGAGGGCGCCGACCAACGGGCCGGGTGTGACCGCGACCGGACTGGTTCCGGACCTTCACCACTACCGTGGCAGCTTCGGAGGGCGCGCCTACCCGTTGTGGCTCGATGCCGACGGCACCGAGCCGAACGTGAACCCGGGGCTGCTCGACCTGCTCGGCACCCGGCTCGGGCGAACGGTGACGGCACCGGACCTGTTCGCCTACGTGGCGGCCGTTGTGGGGCACCCCGGCTACACCACGAGCTTCGCCGACGATCTGGCGACACCCGGCATCCGGGTCCCCGTCACCGTCGACATGGCGTTGTTCGACCGTGCGGTGGAGGCTGGCCGCCGGGTCCTGTGGCTGCACACCTACGGGGAGCGCTTCATCGACGCCACGGCCTCCCCGCCGCGTCCCGCTGGCGCGCCACGGACGGCTGAGCCGCCGCTGTTGCGCGGACCGTTCGGGGAGGCGTTCCCGGACGCGATCGCCTACGACCCGGTCTCACGTGAGCTGCGTGTCGGTGACGGCGTGGTCGGTCCGGTCGCCCCAGCGGTTCGGGCCTACGAGGTGTCGGGCGTCAACGTGCTCGACAAGTGGTTCGGGTACCGGCGTGCCACGCGGGTCAAGCCGAAGATGGGTGACCGACGCGATTCGCAGCTCGAAGCGATCCGCCCCGAACGATGGCCGAGCGCGTACACGACCGAGCTGCTCGAACTCCTGCACGTGTTGACCGAGGTGGTCGAGCTGGAGCGGGAACAGGCAACACTGCTCGACGAGATCGTCGTCGGGCCGTTGCTCGGCGTCGAGGACCTCACCGCCGGGGACGTCCTTCCGGTCGCCAAGGCCGCGCGCAAGCCGGAGCGTCTTGCAGTCACGCAGGACCGCCTCGATGTCTGACCGGAGCGTCTTTTCTGTGGTACACATAGGGTGATGTGTGGAGGTTCGGTTCGCCCAGTCGGCCCGTCGGCACCGCGTCGGCAGGCAGCGAGTGCTCGACGTTCTCGCCGATCCGTTCAGCGTCCGGGAGCTGTCGCACGACGGGTCGGTGACCAAGTACCTGATCCTCGGTGACGACCGAAGCGGCCGGGCGTTCGAGGTCGTGGCGTTGACACCATGCGACGATGTGCTGCTGGTCATCCACGCGATGGATCTGCGCGACAAGTACCGCGAGGAGTACGAGAGAGGACGAGGCGATGAGCCGACCACCTGATTGGATCGGTCGCCGTCTGACCGTCGGCGAGGGCCACGATCCGGACTGCGACCCCCTCGTCGATGCCGAGGAGCTCGAACGTCTCGCCGACGAAGCCGAGGCCGGCTACCCGTCGGACCAGGGCCAGGTGGTCTACCGACGTCGCGGCCGGCCGTCGTTGAGTGGAGCGGCTGCTCCGTCACCGCAGCTGCGCGTGCGTGTGCCCGAGGATCTGCGCCGGCGCGCCGCAGAACGCGCTGCGCGCGAAGGGAGCAGCCTCTCCGAGATCACCCGCGAAGCGCTCGAACGTTACCTCGCTGGCTAGCCTGCGCAGGACCCGCCGACGACGCTCGTCAGCGGCCGCGCTGCGGCTCACCTGCCGGCGCGCTCGGCGGCCCAGCGCTCCGTCCCAGTGCCTACCCTGCCGCTCGGCTCGGTCGGTCCCGATCGCGTCCGACGACGATCACGCAGGTGACGAGGTGGCTGAGCAGACGGCCGACGCGCGGGTCGTGCTAGTCACGGCCCGGCTGCTCGACGACGAGCAGGCCACCCCCGGTTTCGTGGCGTTCGACCCCGAGGACGCCGGTCGGCCCGTCGGCGAGGACCGCACGGCGTCAGGGTGGGAGCTCTACGTCGGCGCCGAGACGGACGCCGAGCTCGAGGACGCCGACAACGCCAGGCTCGTCGACGTGACGTGGGCGATCGAGCGCTTCCCCGACCTGCAGGTGCTCCTCGATGAGCACGATGGGTCGACACCGGCAGCCTGGCTCGCGACCGGTGACGGTGACTGGCTCGAGCTCGACGACGACGACCTCGACGGCCTGGGCTGAGCGGGCGTGGTCCGGGCAGTGGGCGTGGTCCGGGCAGTGGGCG
>NZ_JBBEBZ010000164.1:0-67188 GCF_040882075.1 Nitriliruptor sp. | reverse complement strand
GGCCTGGGCTGAGCGGGCGTGGTCCGGGCAGTGGGCGTGGTCCGGGCAGTGGGCGGCTGACGCGTCACTCATGACCGCCGGCCCGCCCGGTGCCTGTCAGCCGCCCGCTCCTGGTTCAGGGTGAGGGGAGCCGGACGCGGTGGGGGTGGGTGTAGACGTTGCCGGTGCCGCCTCTCACGAAGCCGCAGAGGGTCACGCCGGCGGCGTCCGCGGTCCGGACGGCGAGGTTCGACGGGGCGCCGACGGCGACGATGATCGTCGCGCCGGCCACGGCGACCTTCTGCACGAGCTCGAAGCCGACCCGGCCCGACAGCACGACCACGTGGTCGGTGAGCGGCAGGTCACGTGCGAGGAGGTTGGCGCCGATCGCGGCGTCCAGAGCGTTGTGCCGACCGACGTCCTCGCGCACGGTGACGAGCGTGCCGTCGCCGGTCGCGATCCCGGTCGCGTGCAGCCCGCCGGTCGCGTCGAACGCGCGTTGCTCGGCGCGGAGCTGGTCGGGGAGTCCGGCGAGGACGGCCCAGTCGATGGTGGGTCCGAGGGCGTGGAGCGGGTCGATACGGGCGAGCAGGTCGTCGATCGACGCCCGGCCGCAGACCCCGCACGACGCGGTGGCGGGCACGTGGCGGTGGACCAAGGCGTCGGGATCCACGGGCTCGCGGACCTCGACCACGATGGTGTCGTCGGGACGTGCGTCGGTGACGACGGCGCCGGTACGTGAACCCGTGATGTCACCGGCTGCGAGCAGTCCTTCGGCGTGCAGCAGGCCGGCGGCCAGCTCCAGCTCGTGGCCCGGGGTCCGCATCGTCGTGGTGACCTCGAGCGGCTCCTGACCCGGGCCGGCGATCAGGATGCGGAGCGGTTCCTCGCCGACCAGCTCGTCTGTGACCCGTGCCGCCGCCCCGTCGGCGTCGACCGCTATCACCTCGACGCGGGAGGTGCGACGTGCGTGGTCGAGGTCGGCCGGCACGTCGACGTCCCGGGCGGTCAGCGCCGCCCCCGGCACGTTGACCACCGTGACGTCGAGGTGTTCGAGCAGCGCGACGGCCCGCAGGTCGCCCGCCTCGAGCCGCTGGCGGGCCACCGATGCCACGTGACGGCGGTAGGCGGCGGCCAACGGTTGCTGCCGCCCGTCGACCTCGAGGACGGCCGCGTCGACGCCTCCCACGGTGACCGCGTCCCGGAGCGCTCGCAGGACCACGGGGCGGGCCCAGGCGTGGTCGCCGCCGAGCACGACCACCACCTCGTGTGACGCGGCGGTCAGGCCCGCGATCAGGCCCGCCAACGGCCCGGCGTGACCGGGCTCGTCGGTGACGATGCGGACACCCGCCGGCAGGTCGACCCCGGCCGGGAGTGGCCGGTCGGGTGCCGTCGACACGATCACCTCGTCGCTCACCGCCGCGACCGCGTCGATCGCGCGGCGAAGCAGCGGCACGCCCTCGAGCAACGCCACCCGCTTGTCCGACCCGAAGCGGCGGCTGGCGCCACCGGCGAGCACGAGCCCCGTCGTGCCCACGCGCGCTCTCCCTCGCCGTCCCGGTGCACTCACGCTAGGCCAGCCCGCCCCACCGCCCCACCGCCCCACCGCCCCACCGCCCCACCGCCCCACCGACGCCTACCGGTAGACCAGGAAGGGCAGGTCCGCCCCCTGTGGTCTACCGGTAGGCCGTCCTGGCGCCTACCGGTAGGCCTGGAGGGGCAGGTCCGCCCCCTGGGAGCTACCGGTAGGCGGCCACATCGAGGTGGGAGGTGGGCCTCGGCCGGACGTCCGCGTGCCCGCCCGTAGGCTCGGGCCATGACCGATCACACCGCCGCTCCCGACGTCCGCGCCTACCTCGAGATCCGCACCGCGGCTCCGACCGGGTGGTCACCCGACGGCCGGAGGCTGCTGGTCAGCTCGAACCTGCCGGGGACCGCCCAGGTGCACCGGCTGGACCTCGATGACCACGACCTGCCCGCCCCGGCCGAGCGGTTGGTGCCGCTGACGCGCTTCGTCGAGCCCACCGGCGCGGGCTACCTGCCCGCCGACCCGGCCGGCGGTGACAGCGATGTGCTGCTGCTGGCGACCGACAGCGGCGGCAACGAGCGCCACCAGCTCTACACGGCCCCGGCTGACCCCGCCGAGCCGTACACCGGCCCGGACGACCTCGACCCGTTGGTGGTCGACCCAGAGTTCATCCACCGCCCCGGCGGTGTGACGCGTGACGGGACGAGGTTGGCCTACGCCACCAACCGGGGCGATGGGGTCGCCTTCGACACGTGGGTCCGCGACCTCGGCAGCGGCGAGGAACGCTGCGTCCTGGCCACCGGCGGGTGGACCGGTCCCGGCGGGTTCTCGCCCGATGGCCGCTTCCTGGCCGTCACGGAGGTCACGACCCGACCGGGCGACAACCGGGTGTACCTCGTCGACCTCCAGGCGCTGCCTTCGGAAGGACCCGTCACCGCCGAGCACCCCGCCGTGGTCGAGTTGCTGCCCCACGACGACCTCGAACCGTCCGCGGTCGGGACCCCCTCGTGGCTGCCCGACTCCACGACCTTCGTCCTGTCCGCTGACGTCGGGCGCGACCACGCGGCCCTCTGGCGTGGCCAGGTCCGTGACGGGGACCACGACCGGTTCGAGGTGGACCTCGAACCGGTCGTGCAGACCGGTTGGTCGACCGGCGGGGCGTTCGACTGGTCGGGGACCCAGCTGCTGGTCAGCTGGAACGAGGATGGGATCTCGCGTGCCGAGCTCCGCGACCCGCGGACCCTGGAGGTCCGTGGCCCGGTCCCGTTGCCGGGGGACGGCGTGGCCAGTGGCTACCGCTTCACCCGCGAGGGCCGCCACCTCACGTACTCGTTCTCCTCGTCGCTGGTGCCCGGCGACGTGTGGATCGTCGACACCACGACCTCGACCTGCCAGCGCGCGACCGTCAGCCCGAACGAGGTCGACGAGGAACACTTCATCGACGTCGAGCTGGTCCGCTTCCCCTCGTTCGATGGGCTCGAGGTGCCGGCGTTCGTGCACCGGCCCGCGCCGTCACCTGACGGTCGGCCGGCACCGGTCGTCGTCGTCATCCACGGCGGCCCGGAGTCCCAGCACCGCCCGTCGTTCAACCCGCTGACGCAGTACCTCGTGGCGTCGGGGTTCGCCGTCGTCGCGCCGAACGTGCGCGGTTCGACCGGGTACGGCAAGGCCTACCAGCACCTCGACGACGTCGAGAAGCGGCTCGACTCGGTCGCCGATCTGGCCGCGTTGCACGCCTGGCTCGGCACCCAGGACGACCTCGACCAGGACCGGGCGGCGCTCTACGGCGGGTCGTACGGCGGCTACATGGTCCTCGCCGGTCTGGCCTTCCAGCCCGAGCTGTGGGCGGCCGGGGTGGACGTGGTCGGCATGAGTGACCTCGTCACCTTCCTCGAGAACACCTCGAGCTGGCGGCGGGCGTTCCGGGAGCGTGAGTACGGCTCGCTGGAGCACGACCGTGAGGTGCTCGAGGCGGCGTCACCGATCAACCGCGTCGATCACATCGCGGCCCCGCTGCTGATCATCCACGGTCGCAACGACCCGCGCGTCCCCGTGACCGAGGCCGAGCAGATCCACGAGGTCCTGACCGAGCGAAAGGTGCGCTGCGACCTGCTCATCTACGAGGACGAGGGCCACGGGCTCGCCAAGCTCGTCAACCGGATCGACGCCTACCCGCGGGTGACCGCCTTCCTCCACGACGTCCTCGACCGCTGACCGCCACCGCCACCACGAGCACCCCGCACGGCTGCTCAGCCGATCATGAAGGTGCCGGCGAGCAGCAGCGTGGCGAACACCGCGACGTAGCGCGCGAACCCGATCAGGTCGTCGGTCTGGACCAGGCGCAGCAGGAACCGGATCGCCCAGTACCCGCTGGCGGCGGCGGCGATGACCCCGGCCGCGATCTCGACCGACCCGAACGGCAGGGTGCCGGGTTCGGCCGTCCCGAGGTCGGGCAGCTTGGCGATCGTCACGCCGACGATGATCGGCACCGACAGCAGGAACGAGAACCGTGCCGCGGCGGCCCGGGAGAGGCCGAGCAGCATGCCTGCGGCGATGGTGGATCCAGCCCGCGACACGCCGGGGAAGATGGCGAACGCCTGCGCGGCACCGATGACGGCCGCGTCACGGAGGGTCACCGTGTCCTCGCGCCGGCCGGGGTCGAGCTGCCCCTCGGAGCCGACGAGGTCGGCGACCGGCTTGCCGATGGTCGCTGCCGCTCGCTTGCGACGGATCCGCTCGGCGACCACGAGCAGCGCCGCGGTGATGTACAGGAAGAGCGACACCGCCCGAGGCGAGTTGAACGCCGCCTCGAAGGTGGACTCGAACGCGACGCCGGCGACCGCGGCCGGGAGCGTGCCGACCGCGAGCAGCATCACGACCCGGCGAGCCCGACGCTGTTCGGCACCGTCCACCGCCCCGATCCCGATGGACCGGGTGGCGAGCCACCACAGGTCCTCGCGGAAGTAGGCGATCACGGCCACGAGCGTCCCGGCGTGGACCATGACGTCGAAGGTCAGCGAGCCGGACTCCCACCCGAGCAGGTAGGGGACACCCTGCAGGTGGCCCGAGGACGACACCGGGAGGAACTCGGTCAGCCCCTGGAGCAGGCCGAGCACGATCGCCTGGAGGATGAGGAACACGTGGAGGCGAGCGCGGCGGGAGCGGACGGGGACCGCCGGCGGGCGCCCGGAGCCTAGACGGGGCCGGCGGACGTGCGAGGCTGCGGTCCCGTCCATCCCGACGGACCGGTCGTCACCCCGGGGAGCGCACCGCGAGGGCGACCGAGCCGCGGAGTCCCGCTGCGGCCACGTCGGCGGCGGCGGCGTGGGGGACCGCCAGCCACAGCGAGCCCCCGTCGCTGGCGATCACCTCGGCGCGGTCGGCGAGCACGGTGCCGGTGCCGTCGACGCCCGTCGCCACGACCTGCACCACGGTGCCGACGGGCAGCGGCGGGACCAGTTCGGCCGGGAGCGGGACCGCGCTGTCGGTGGCGTCGAGCAGGCCTCCGAGGCCACGGTCGGTGACGTGCGCGTCGGTCAGGACCGCTCCGGCTGGGAGCGGAGCGGTCAACGTCCCGGTCGCGTCGAGCCGGTACCCCTCCGGGACCAACTCGCCCGGCCAACGCGCACGCTGGAGCACGCTGGGGTCGAGCTCGGATCCCGCGGGCAGATCCTCGGCGGCGACCAGGACCGCCACGGGGGTGCCGTACGGCGAGGCGGCCGTGCGGAGGGCCGCGCCCGACAGCAGCGCCGCGACCAGACACGTCGCGAGGACGGTCCGCGTGCGCGGGGTCAGACCCCACCAGCGGTCGCTCAGGGCATCGAGCCACGGGGCGAGGACGAGAGGTGCGCCGCCCACCTCGGACCGGGTCGAAGGACCCGACCTGGGGGCACGGGAGGCGAGAGGTCGAGGTGAGCGGCGCATGGCCGCAGACGACCACCTCGCGGCGTCGACGTCCGATCGAGCCGGCGCGCGCCTGTGGATGAACGGCGCGTCGAGCTCAGCGCAGCCGTGTTCCGTGGCGACGGTGCCCGCCGGAGCGGGCACCCACGCGGGGCGTCACGCGCTCTTCGCGTCGCTCGTCGAGGAGGTCGAGGAACCCTTCGAGGAGGTCGACTTGGCGCCCTCCGCGGACGAACCCTCGGAGGACGAGCTCGACCCGGACGAGCTGTCGCTGTCCTTCGATGAGGTCTTCGCACCCTCCGACCCGCCGTCCGAGGACGTCGAGGACCGGTCACCGTCGGAGGACGACCCGGCCTTGCCGTTGCCGGCGTAGTCCTTCACGTGCCAACCGGACCCCTTGAAGATGATGCCGGCGGCGCTGAAGACCTTGCGCAGCTCGCCCTCGCAGCTCGGGCACTGCGTGAGGGCGTCGTCCTTGAACGACTGCACGACCTCGAGGTGCTGTCCGCACCCGCGGCAGGCGTACTCGTAGGTGGGCATGGGGACCTCGCTGGGACCGGTCGGTTCGGATGCGTCGCTGCTGGGCGTGGGATCAGGACGCCCGCGCTCGCACTCGGTGGCGGAGAGTGCCAACCGGAGGAGGGTGCCCGGTCGGCGCCGAGCCCGCAAGGTCGCTGCGGCGTGGCGACGCACCCCGTGACCAGGCTCGCGGTCAGGTCCGGGCTCGGGTCCGGTAGGTCGCCCGGTCCGTGACCACGGTGTCGACGGCCGCGTCGTGGGCCTCGCGTGGGACGCGCGGCACGAGCTGGCAGGCGAAGCACACCCCGATGCGGACGACCTCGTCGGGGAGGTCGGCGAGCAGGCGGTCGTAGTGCCCACCGCCCTGGCCGAGCCGTCCACCGAGCGGGTCGAACGCGAGCCCCGGGAGCACCACAACATCGACGGCGGAGAGGTGGATCGGGCGCCCGGCGGGTTCGGTGATCCCCCGGTACCCGAGGCCGAGCGGGGTGGCCTCGGTGGTCGCCACCAGCGTGAGGCGCTCGTCGAGGACGCGCGGCAGCGCCGTCGTCGCGCCGCGTCCTCGGAGCCACGCGACCAGGTCGGTGAGGTCGAGCTCGCTGCCGTGTCCCGCGTACACGGCGACGACCCGAGCCCGGCGCAGCTGGCGCAGCTGGCGCAGCCGGCTCACCGCGCCGGACGAGGCGCTCGCCCGCTCGAGCTCGGTCAGCTCCTCGCGGGCGCGCCTGGTGGCTCGTCGCAGCGACACCTTCCGGTCGCGGACGTCCGCCACCTCGGTGCCCCCACCGGCGTCGATCGTGCCGTCCGCTGTCACGGTGCCGTACCCACCTCGCTGCGCCCGGTGCCCGGCGACGTGACGAGCGTACGTCCGACCGGGCGGCCCGACGAGGCCCGGAGCGTCGCAGCCGTGCTCGGTAGTCTCGGCGGCCCCGTCCCGGAGCTCGCTCGTGGTCTCGAAGGCCGTCCTCCCCGTCGCTGGACTCGGAACGCGGTTCCTCCCGGCGACCAAGGCGGTACCGAAGGAGCTGCTCGCCGTCGTCGACCGACCGGCGATCCAGTACATCGTCGAGGAGTGTGTCCGCGCGGGGCTCGACGACGTGCTGCTCGTCACCGCCTCCGGCAAGGGTGCCATCGAGGACCACTTCGACCGCATGCTCGACCTCGAGCAGGCGCTGGAAGCCAAGGGCAAGCACGACGAGGTCGCCGAGGTCCGGGCGCTCGCGGAGATGGCGCGCATCCACTCGGTGCGCCAGGGCGAGGCGCTCGGGCTCGGGCACGCCGTGCTGCAGGCGGCCGAGCACGTCGGCGACGAAAGCTTCGCGGTCCTGCTCGGCGACGACATCGTCGATCCGGCCACCCCGTTCCTCGAACGGATGATCGCGGCGCACGAGCGCACCGGACTCGCGGTGGTCGCGCTCATGGAGGTCCCCGAGGACCAGGTCCACCTCTACGGCGTGGCTGACGTCTCACCGGGTGAGGAGGACGGTGAGTACCGCATCTCGCGCCTGGTGGAGAAGCCACCGGTCGAGGAGGCGCCGTCGAACCTCATCGTCGTCGGCCGGTACGTGCTGCCCGGGTCGATCTTCCCGGTGCTGCGGGACACCCCGCCGGGTCGCGGCGGCGAGATCCAGCTCACCGACGCGCTGCAGACCCTCGCCGCCGAGGAACCGATCGTTGGCATCCGGTTGGACGCCCCACGGCACGACACCGGCGACAAGCTCGGGTTCCTGAAGGCCACGGTCGAGCTCGCCGCCGCCCGAGACGACCTCGGCGACGACTTCGTCGCCTGGCTCCGGACCTGGCTGGACGTGCGCTCGTGAGCGGTTTCGTGGGGCACGGACGGCACGACGTGGTGACGGCCGACGAGCTCACCAGCGTCGAGGACCACCTCGCCGCGCTCATCGACCTGCTGCCGCGCCCCGACCCGATCGTCCTTCGCCTGCAGGACGCCATGGGGCTGGTGCTGGCCGAGACGGTCACCAGCCACGTATCGCTC
Organism: Nitriliruptor sp.; assembly: GCF_040882075.1. Classification (NCBI taxonomy): domain Bacteria; kingdom Bacillati; phylum Actinomycetota; class Nitriliruptoria; order Nitriliruptorales; family Nitriliruptoraceae; genus Nitriliruptor; species Nitriliruptor sp. The sequence continues at coordinate 59,263 of NZ_JBBEBZ010000164.1, read as the reverse complement.
CCGTCCTTCCCCAACAGCGCGATGGACGGGTACGCGGTCGTCGCCGCCGACCTCGCGGGTGCTGCGGTCGACGACCCGGTCCACCTGCCCGTGATCGGTGAGGTCGTGGCCGGTAGCGCGGAGGTGCCCTCGATCACCCCCGGCCGGTGCGTGCGCATCATGACCGGCGCGCCCCTGCCCGTGGGTGCCGACGCGGTCGTGCCCGTGGAGACCACCTCGGGCGATCGGGGCCAGATCGCCTTCCACCGGGCCTACGAGGCGGGGGCCAACGTGCGCTGCGTCGGTGAGGACCTCACGCCGGGCCAGCCGCTCGTGGCCGCGGGCCGCCGCATCACCCCCGCCGACGTCGCCCTGCTGGCCAACGCCGGTGAGACGCGGGTGCCCTGCAACCCGCCACCGCGGGTGGTCGTGCTGTCCACCGGTGACGAGCTGGTACCGGCCGACGACGCGCCCGGGCCCGGGATGATCCGCGACGGCAACGGCCCGATGCTGGCGGCGCTCGTGCGCCAGGCCGGCGGGACGCCGTTCAGCGGTGGGATCGTGCGCGACGACCGCAAGGCGCTGATGTACGCGCTCGACTCGAACCTCGGGCACGCGGACCTGGTGGTCTGCTCGGGCGGTGCGTCGGCCGGCACGCGCGACGTCCTGCCCGACGTCATCGGCGCGCTCGGCGAGGTGACGACCGCCAAGGTCGCGATGCAGCCGGGGATGCCGCAGATCCTCGGCCGGATCCGCGACGTCCCGATCGTCGGGTTGCCGGGGAACCCCGTGTCGGCGTTCGTCTCGTTCGAGGTGTTCGTGCGGCCGGCCCTGCGCACCATGCAGGGGCGGCGTGACGTGGCACGTCCGCGCGTCCGGGCTGTCGCCGTCGCGTCGATGACCTCACCGCCCGGGAAGCGCTCCTACCTGCGGGTCCGGCTCGCTCACAGCGACGGTCGCTGGACGGCCGCGCCGACCGGCGCCCAGGGGTCGCACATGGTGTCGTCGATCGCGCTCGCCGACGGTCTGGCGATCGTCCCGGAGGACGTCACCGAGGTCCCGGCGGGGTCCCAGGTCGACGTCCAGCTGCTGGTCGACTGATGGAGGACCCCGTGGACGAGGCGGCTGGCACGGACGGTCCGGGTGGCGTGGGCACCGACGGCGGCGGCGCGGACGGTGGTGAGCTGACCCACCTCGACGCTCGCGGCCGGGCCCGGATGGTCGACGTCGGCGGCAAGCCGGTGACGTCGCGGACCGCGGTCGCCGAGGGGCAGGTGCGGATGGCTCCGGGAACGGCGCGGCGGTTGCTCGACGGCGACCTGCCGAAGGGTGACGCGCTCCCGGTCGTCCGCATCGCCGGCATCCAGGCCGCCAAGCGCACGCCCGAGCTGCTGCCGCTGTGCCACCAGGTCGCGCTCACGTCCGTCGACGTCGAGGTCGACGTCGACGTCGACCTCGGTGTGGCGACCATCACCGCCACTGCCGTCGCCGCGGATCGGACGGGTGTCGAGATGGAGGCCCTGACGGCGGTCTCGGTGGCCGCTCTCACCCTCTACGACCTCGTGAAGGCGGTCCAGAAGGACGTGCGGATCACCGATGTCCGCCTCCGACGCAAGACCGGCGGACGCTCCGGGGACCTCGATCTGCCGTAGCGGACCGGCCGCCCCGGGAGGGGCGACGCGGCCCGGAGGCGCGCGTCGCGCACCGGGCCGCGGTCCCCGGCCGCTGCTCGCACGGCGCTTCGCCGTGTCACCGCAGGTCGCTACCTTCCCGCGCGGTCCTGGGTGCTTCGAGGCGCCGGGACCCGGTGTTACCGTCGCGACGTCGCCGCCCAAGCTCCACGATCGGGTCGGCGAACGGGAGGCGACAGTGCACCGGGACACCGAGGTGGTCGGGTGAACGAAGCGCTGGTGCTGCTGGTCCTGCTCTGGGCCGCTCTGCTGGTCCCCTCGGCGCTCCGGTCCCGGACCGGTTCACCGCACGCCACCGTCGGAGGGTTCGAGCGCGCCATGGACGTCCTGAAGACCTCGCCGCAGCGCAGCAACGGGCGCCAGCTCATGGTCCCCGGTGACGCTGGTCGGATCGTCGACCACCACGGCATCGTGGCCGCCGAGCAGCCCAAGCCCTACCGCCGCGAGGACCCCCGGGTCGAGGCGCGCCGGGTGTGGTTCCTGCGGCTCGTCGCAGGCACCGTGGTCTCGCTGGTGCTCGCCGTCATCTTCGGTGGTGTGCTCTGGGGCGTCGCGCTGCTGGCGGTCGCCGCCACCGGTGCGTACGTCGCGCTGCTGCGCCGCTGGAAGCTGCAGGCGGATCAGGTGCGGTCGGTGGTCCGCGAGCTCGAGGCTGACGTCGACCAGCAGAAGGTGCTCGTCGGTGCGGCCGTCGGCGAGAACGCCGGCACGGTGCGTCTGCGGCGCTGGGACGGCTGAGGTGCCGACGGCCGACCCCGGGGATCCGGACGGCTCGGACGGCTCGGGCGATCCGCGGGAGGGCGATCTGCTCGCACTGAGCGAGCCGGTGCGTGTCCGTTTCGTCGCGCGCCACGAGGCTCGGGAGACCGGCCTGGCCGCGTCTCGTGACGCCATCCGCGCCGCTGCCAACGCCATCCGAGCGGTCCACCGAGGTGAGCACGACCGGGCCGACGCGCTCATCGCCGACGCCCGATCCGCGCTCGCCGACGCGGTGTCGGCCAGCGCGCCGTTCCCCGAGGTGCTGCACGCGGGGTTCGTGCCCGACGCGGCCAAGGAGGTCGCGGAGGCGGTCCTCACGAGGGCGGCCTGCACCGGCGCCGGGCTGCCCGGACCGGATGAGGTCGGCGTCGACGATGCGTCGTGGCTCCACGGTCTCGCCGAGACCGTCGGTGAGCTGCGACGGTCCTGTCTCGACCGGGTCCGTGACGGGGATCTCATCGGGGCCGAGCAGCGGCTCGACACGATGCAGGAGATCCTGTCCGCGCTCGTCACCATCGACGCGCCGGACGGTCTGACCCGCGGGTTGCGTCGGGCGACCGACGCTGCTCGGGCCATCACCGAACGCACCCGCGGGGACCTGACGACCGCGGTCGGCCAGCGCGATCTGCGGGCCGCGCTCGATGCGCACCGGTCCGCGGTGGAGCGGCTCCTCGACGACGACCGGGGCTGACCGACGCCGCGGACGTCGCGGACGTCGCGAGATGGGGAGGCCGGGTGGGGCCGACGTTCCGGCGGCCGGTCGGACGCGCAGGTGCGCTCACGGGACCGACGTCCACCGCTCTCCGGCCGGTTCGACCCTCCCGAACGGGCTACCGGCGGCGGATCGGACCGACATCCCGCCCCATCGCCGCTGGTGCGACGGGCCGCGACCCGTCACGCTCTGCGTCCGACCTCGGAGCACGCGGTTCTTGAGGCGACACGATGGGGCACCCGAGGTGGCAGAAGAGGCTGGCGCGCGACGGACGTGGACCAGCGGCGCGCGCGCCGGCTGGGGCCGCCGCGTCGCGACCATCGTCGGGGTGCTGGTGGTCGCCGTCGCGCTCGTGGTCGGTGCCTCGGTGTGGTCGATCGACCGGAGCATCGACCGGGTGGACGTCCAGGGTCTCGGTCAGGACGACGCCGATGGTGACGGAGGGGGTGCGGGGGATGGCGCTGCCGCCGAGGAGCTCGATGCCCGCGCCTTGACCGTCCTCGTCCTCGGTTCGGATTCACGGGAGGACCTGACACCCCGCGAGCGGCGGGAGCTGCGGACCGGGTACGTGCCGGGCGCACGCGCCGAGGTGGTCGCGCTGACCCGGCTCGATCCCGACGCCGACGAGGTCCGGGTCCTGAGCGTCCCCCGGGACTCCCGGGTCGAGCTCTGCGACGGCTCCACCGGACGCGTCAACGAGTCCTTCCAGATCGGTGAGGACCTCGGCATCGGCGGCGAGAGCTGCACGGTGCAGACCCTCACGCGGCTGACGGGCCTGCGCATCGACCACGTCGTGGGCGTCGACTTCGGCGGGTTCGTCGAGGTCGTGGACGCGCTCGGTGGCGTCACCATGAGGCTCGACGAGCCGCTGAAGGATCGCGACGCCAACCTCGACCTCCCCGCTGGCTGCGTCGACCTCGACGGCACGGACGCCCTGGCGTTCGCGCGGGCTCGCCACCTCGACGACGACTTCGGCCGCATCGCCCGCCAGCAGCGGCTCGTGGCCGAGATGCTCGACGGCATCGGCGAGCTCGGGATCCTCGACGACCTGCCGAGGCTGCTGCGCGTGGCGGAACGCGTCGCCGCTGCGGTGGAGCTCGACAGCACCCTCGACCTGCGCCGGATCCAGCAGCTGGTCCGCGAGCACCGGGCCACGGTGGCGGGCGACCTCGAGGGTCGCTTCGTGCCCGGGGTCATCACGATGATCGGCGCGGCCAGCATGGTCGAGCTCGACGAGGAAGCCCTCGAGGAGCTGGTCCGCTGGCTCATCTCGGGGCAGGACGAGCGGGACGGCACCGTCCGCGACACGGGGCGGGACGACGCCAGCGGCGAGGGCCGTTCCGAGGTGCTCGAGCGCCGTGGCGGCGGCGAGGAGCAGGACGGGGGCGACGAGGTCCTCGGGGGGCCGACGACGTTGGACGGCAGCCGCCCCGTCGGCCTCGCCGACGAGGACGAGATCGGTCGGTGCTGACCCACCCGGTGCGGGGCCGCGTGGCACGCCCGTGCGTTCGACCGAAGGTGAGGGCGCGGCTACCATCCCGCCTCGCTCCGGCCTGCGCCGGGGCGCCCGCAGTCCCGGGGGTGTAGCTCAGTTCGGCAGAGCACTTCGTTCGCAACGAAGGGGCCGTCGGTTCAAATCCGATCACCTCCACCCGATATCCCGGCGGAAACGCCGGGATATCGCCGTTTCGCGCAGCTTCTCGATCATGAGGTGCGCACGGTGCACCACCGTGGCACCACAGAACGCGGTGCCGGAGACGCCGAATGGCGGTAGCGTATTCGAACAGATACGGGGCCGGGAGGTCGATCCTTCAGCGGTGAGCTGTTGACGCAGGCCCGGCAGCGCGCCGGGCTGTCGAAGGCTGAGCTTGCGCGCCGATCGGCCACGTCTCGGCCGACCGTGTCGGCCTATGAGCATGGGGCGAAGTCGCCGACCTTGGATACGGCACAGCGTCTGCTCGATGCGGCCGGGTTCGAGCTGACCATCGCTGCGCGCCCGAGCTTCACCGAGGCCGGTACCTACCGAGGGGCCCCGGTGGTCGTGCCGGACCAGCTGCCGAGCCTCGCGCCGCACCTGGCGCTTGCGCTGATCGAGCTGCCCCGCCATCTGGCGTGGTACGTGATCCGTAGCGTCAGGGATCTGTCGGTGCGTGCGGACCGCATCCGGGTTTACGAACTGGTATTGCGGGAGGGCACCCCCGACGACATCCGGCGCTACATCGACCCGATCCTGCTCGTCGAGGTGTTCGACGAGCTCAACCTCCCAAGAGCGGTCCGCGAGGCATGGGAACCTGCGGTCGCCCGCTGGCATGGCCGGTGATCACCCGATGCCCACCGCGCGGCTGACAGCCGACAGAAGACCTCAACCGCTTCGCATGCCGCAGGCGCACGCAAGTGCGGCCGATCGACCCCGGCCGCGGCCACGGCTTGTGGCTGGGAGGTCGCGTGGATCCGGCAGCCGACAACGACGCATGCAAGATGATCGCCCCCGATTACCGCTCGCCTGACGGCCGGCCTCGCGCGAACGGCTTCACTTCGTTCACGCAGACGACATCGTGTACGACATGCCGCGTGACAGCCTGCGCAACCCGAGCGAGGGCGTGGCGGTCACCCATCCCCGTGATGAGGGTCGGCACACCGATGCGGGGACCACGCACGAGACCAGAGGATCTGCACGTTCTGGGGACACGTTGACGTCGCCTACCTCTACGTACACCTCAGAATGTACGATGGTGTCGCGGCTGAGGAGGGCGGCATGTCAAGGACGCGAACGAACATCGAACTCGATGACGACATCATCGAGGCAGCGATGCGCCTGTATGGAACCCGGAGCAAGAAGGAAGCGGTCGATCTTGCGTTGCGCCGGCTCGTAGGATCACGGCTGGGCGCGGAGGAGGCCCTCGCCATGGAGGGTTCTGGTTGGGAGGGTGACCTCGACCGGATGAGGGATGACGCGCCTGCGGACACCGCGTGATGGTGCTGATCGACACCTCTGCCTGGATCGAGTACCTCCGCGGGACGGGCAGCCCATACAACACCTGGATCCGCGACGCCATCGTCGCCGACCAGCCGCTGGGATGGACCGAACCCATCCTCTACGAGCTCACCGCCGGTGCCCGCAGCCCACGACGGGCCGCCGACCTGCGCGCCCTGCTCCTGCGCGGGCCGATCCTCTCCGTCGAAGGTCTGCAGGACTGGGAGGACGCCGCGCAGCTGTACCGCGCGGCGCGATCGAAGGGACTCACGGTTCGTTCCAGCATCGACTGCCTCATCGCTGCAGTGGCGCTTCGGACGAGCAGCCCCGTGCTCGCGCTGGACCGAGACTTCGACGCTCTCGCCAAGGTGTCCGACCTCGTTCTCGAGCACCCGCAGCCGTGATTCTGGACGCCGGGTTGATCGTCCGGGGGCGCGCACAACGATGACCGCTCATTTGGTATCGCGCCGGCTACGGGCGGGGGACGTACCGGGACGCCACGACGCCGGGTGTCACCGTGAACCGGTCTACGAGCTCGAGTTCGAGCGGCCGGGTGAGGCCGGCGAGGAGTGTGGGTCCGCGTCCGGCGACGTGGGTGTGGACGACGAACTGGTACTCGTCGATGAGTCCGAGCTCGGCCAGCGCCGTCGGGAGCGTCACGCCGCCGGTGGCCAGAGCTTCACCGGGCTCGTTTTTGAGGCGGCGGACCGCGCTGGCGAGGTCGCCGCGAACCAGTTCCGCGTTCCAGTCCACGTCCGGCAGCGAGCTCGACACCACGTACTTGCGCGCGGCGTCCATGGTCGCAGCGAACGGCGTCATCCAGGGTGGCAGGCCAGCGGCCGCTTCCGGGCCGCGCCAGCCAGCCTCCATCAGCTCGTACGTGGCGCGGCCGAACAGCAGAGCGTCAGCACGGGCGATGTACTCCATCGCGTGGCGGTGGACGGCCTCGTCGGGCTCGAATGCGGCGTGGTCGACGCAGCCGTCGAGGGTCACGTTGATGCTGGGCGAGTTCAAGGGGTGACGGCTGCAGTTGAGGTCTGAGGTTCCGCCGGTCGGAGCGTGATGCCGGGCAGGATGCCTGGTGTCTACACAACCCGACCGGTGGGGAGCCATCATGCCAGCACAGCCGTTGACGTTGCACGAACGCGAGGAGATCCGCGCGGGGATCGAGCGGGCCGAGCCGCTGACCACGATCGCCGAACGGTTGGGGCGGCACCGGTGCACGATCTCGACCGAGGTCAACCGCAACGGTGGCCGCACCGGCTATGCGGCGGTCGCAGCGCAGGACCGGGCCGACCGGCAGCGGTCCCGCCCGAAGGTCCCGAAGCTGGCCGCGGATCCGGGTCTGGCCGCTCACGTGACCGCACGGCTGGAGGCCCGCGACTCGCCGATGACGATCTCGATCGAGCTCGCACGCGGGGTCCACGGGATCACCGGCACGGTCTCGCACGAGTGCATCTACCAGGCGGTGTACGCCCACGGCCGCCGGGGCCTGCGGCGTGGGCTCCACCAGGGGCTGCACCGCCGTCACCGGTGCCGCAGACGCCGCCACCCGGGCGGCCAGCCCGCCAAGCGCAGCCCGTTGGGCAGCTTCAACCTGATCGGCGCCCGGCCGGCGGTGGCCGACGACCGTGTCGAGGTCGGCCATCTGGAAGGCGACCTGATCGTCGGGGCCTACAACCGTTTGGCGATCGCGACCGTGTTCGACCGGGCCAGCCGGCACCTGTGGCTGGCCGACTTCCCCGCCGACCACGGTGCCGAGGCCACCCTGGGTGCGCTGGTCGAGATCCTCGAACGCATCCCCGAGGCGCTGCGTCGCACGCTGACCTGGGACCAGGGCCGCGAGATGGCCCGCCACTGCCAGCTGGCCGACCTGTGCGGCATCGACATCTACTTCGCCGAGCCGCACTCGCCCTGGCAGCGGCTCGCGGACGACGGTCACGTGCTGCTGGTCGCCACCGACCGCTACATCGGCGAAGGCTTCGACTGTCCACGTCTCGACACGCTGTTCCTCACCTTCCCCATCTCAGCACCGCAGCGGATCGTCCAGTACGTCGGCCGCATCCTGCGTGCACACCCGGACAAGCACGACGTCGAGGTCCACGACTACCTCGATGCCCACGTCCCGATGTTCGCCGCCATGCACCGACGGCGCTTGCCCGGCTACAAGCAGCTCGGTTTCTCAGCGGATCGGCCGACCACTCCCGGTGCGCCGAAGCTGCCCCTGCAACGGGCTGGGACCCACACGAGATCGTCGTCGCCCTCGTCGAAGACCACGGAGCCGACGACCGCCGCCGTACGCGCTTGGGCACGTGCGACTGGTCTGGACGTCGCGGACCGCGGTCGCCTCGGTGCAGAGGTGTGGCAGCGCTACCGTGAGGCGCACGGCTGAGTGCTCAGCCCGCGTCAGCTTCTCGGGAGGAACCTCGGCGGGTCTCACGGCAGAACCGTAGGTTCTCGGTGGCCAGCGCATCCTCGGGGTCCATGGCGACCGCCAGCTCGAGGTGGACCAGTGCCTCGTCGAGCCTGCCAGCCTCGAACAGGGACCAGCCCAGATCGTTGACGAGTTCCTGGTCGTCCGGTGCGAGTTCCAGCGCTCGTTCGGATGCGGCGATCGCGAGCTCGTGGTGACCCTCGTGACCGGCGCAACAGGACATCCCCTGGTGCAACGCGGGGATGTCCGGGTAGCGGGCAGTCGCTCGTTGGTAGAGCTCGAGCCCGTCCTCGTAGCGTCCGAGGCTGATGAGGAAGTCGCCGGCCTTGTCCACGATCTCGGCGAGGTCGCCATCGTCGTCGGGCAGGTCCAGCAAAGACATGAACCGACGCCAGCCCGTGACCTCGTCATCCACCTGGTAGTCGATCGAGCCGAGCGTCGCGATCGCCGGGGCGTAGGTGGGCAGAGCCTCCAGCGCTTCCTCGAGGCACGCGATGGACGCTTCGACGTCGCCGATCGCGGAGCGAACGATGCTGTCCGCGTACGCTGCCTCGGCAGCGAACCGCGCCCAGCCAGCATCGATGTCCGTGTCGGTGGTCATGTCCGGTCAGCCTCCCTCTGCGGTCGCGACCGACCCTACGCCCTCGCGGACATCGCGCGTCGCACCTGCGGTAACGGCCTCCCCGACGTGCGGATGGTCGTGCGGTGTGTGGCGTCGCCCGTCAGTCGATGAGCGCTCCCCCGTCCGGCCACGCCGCCTCCAGCTCGTGCGGTGTCAGATCCAGCCCTGCCTCCCTGGCCTTCGACACGACCCAGTCGGCGAGCTCAGCGGGAGTGTCGGGGCCGGCGTAGGCCAACACCGAACCGTCCACAGCGTCCTGGCACCGGTCCAGCCCAGCCAGGACGCCGAGGGCGATCCGGCTGGCAGCCCCGCGCATCCCGAGACCGGCCCGACGGCGTAGGTCGTCGACGAACGGCTCGACCGCTTCCTCCACGAGCCATGTGGCGGCTTCGGTCTCGTGGACGTAGCCGTAGCCCGGTTGCCGACCGGCCCGAGCCGCGAGATCCTCGAGCGGTATGCCCTGGAGCGCATCGGCGACCTCATCGGCGACCGTCTCCGCGGAGGCGTCCTCCAGGAGCGTTCGTGCGTGGCGTTCAGCTTCGGGGAGCAACGCCGCCTGCTCCTCGATCAGTGCCATCAGTACCTCGGCCCGCTCGACGGGATCCAGGTGGTCGTAGGCGGACGGTGTGTGCATGGCATCGTGACGCGACATCTCCGTGTTCCCTCCTCGGTCGGTGGTCGGTGGTCGGATCCCGCCGGATGGCTGCCCGACTGGCCCGCGATCACGCTACGGGCGAGGTGCGACAGCCGTGCACGGTGACGGACCTCTGTGTCTATTGCAGCGCAGGTCCGTGGCGCGGTCGCCGGTGTTGAGCGCCGGTCGTTTCTGCGTGCCCGCGCTCTGCGCGGCTCTCGTGCGGCAGTCGAGTCCGAGCTGTCGCGTCTGGCCGGGCAGGGCGAGCTCGTTCGTGTCCGCAAGAGTTCGTACTACCGGCCGCCCGCACGAGGTCGTCGCAGCCCGCCACCGCTCGAGGCTGGTCTCGCGATCGCTGGTCGTGGGGCCGGCCCGGCCGGGGTCAGCGCCGCCCGCCTGTTCGGACTGACCACCCAGGTTCCTGGGGTGGAGACGGTCGCCGTGCCCGGGCGTGCACCGGCGGGTCGGGATGCGGTTCGGTTCGTGGCGCGGTCCTACACCCGTCGCGAACTGGGTCTCACCCCGTACGAGGTCGGGTTGCTGGAGGTGCTACGGGACTTCGACCGCGTGTCGGAGAAACCATTCGAGCGGCTCGTCGAGGTGGTGCGGCAGGCCGTGGTTACCGATCGGATCCGCCTGGAGCGAGTCGAGGAGGTGGCTGAACAGGAGTGGGATCTCACCACTCGTCACCGGTGGCGCCGGCTGCGTGATCGTCTCGGCGTGCCGATGGCGGTGTGAGCATCCGTCTGCGCGACGATACCGACACGCTCGCGGAGCATCTCGAGCAGCTCGAGGTAGTGACGGGTCTGCCCTACGAGCAGCTCGAGAAGGACTTCTGGCTCACCGAGGCGCTGCGTGGTGTCGCTGCTGCCGCCGAGGAGGCCTGTTGTGCCTGCAGGTCTACTTCAAGGGCGGGACAGCCTGTCCAAGGTGTACCGGCTCATCGAGCGGTTCTCCGAGGACGTGGACGTCCTGGTGGCGCTGCCCAAGACCGACGAGCTGATGAGCGCCAACCAGCGTGGCCGGGCGCTCGAACGCTGGGCGAGGGAGCGCAACTGGTGGTCCGCTTCTGAAGCGGCTTTCCGATTGGTGCTGGTGAGGATGTCGTCGGCGGTCTTGGTCCAGACGAAAGGGACGCAGCGGTCGTTCCAGGCGTTGATGAAGTGTCGTATGGCGTCGGCGTCGGCGACGTCGCGGACGGAGGTGAACGAGGCGCGGCGGATAGCTCATCCGGTGATGATCGCGAAGAAGGAGTCGACCAGGTTCAGCCACGATGAATGGGTCGAGAGTGGACGAGCAGCGACTGTCGGCTATAGGAGCGCGGCGTGCTCCTTGACGGATGCGATGCATTCATCGAGTGGTGGCTTGGCGCCCCAGACCCAGTCCAGTGCGAGGTGGTAGCTGGTCTCGATGATGCCCATGAGTGCGTCGTTGTTGAAGGCTGGACTGGACGCGAACCCGTTCGCGGGCCGGGGCGTGAACGGGAACCCGCCTTGTGCCGACCATGCATCGGCATCCTCAGCGATCCCGGCGACCCAGCCCGCGTTGATCCTGCTGCGGAGGTCGTCGTTGTTGAGGAGCATGTCGATGTCGTAGTAGTGACGTCCGGCCTTGATGAGCCGGCCGGGCTTCTCGGGGGTGGCTGTCGACGCGGCGTCGTGGAGCATGGCGAGTTTCTCGACGAGGGTCCGTTCCGGCGCGAGCGTCTCGATCGCAACGGGTGAGAGGTCGTCGTACTGCGGGAAGTCTGGGATGGTCTCAGCGTGCTCGGTGACCATGGCCTTGACCGACGCGGCCGTGTTCGGGTGCGTGCCGCCCATCACGGTGAGCTCGATGCGGATGTCTGCGGTGGCGTCGAAGGCGGCCGGTCCACCGGTGACGGGTTCGTATGGGTACCGCCAATGCAGGTCGACGCCTCTGCGGCCGCCTTGTCGCTCGCCGTCGAGACCGAGCGCGTCGGTCACGGCTTCCGTGGCCGCCTTCATGACCTTTGAACGTTCGGCTTGCGAGTACTCCTTCGGGTTGTGCGCGGGGACGGGGACGAGAAGGTCGACATCTTCGGAGAACCGCTCGATGAGTCCGAACGCCTTCGACAGGCTCGTGCCACCTTTGAAGATCGGCCGGATCTGCACGAGTTGGCCGCCGACCTCGACCTCGAAGCCTGCGTGGACTGCTCGTAGCGCCTCGACGGCCCAGTAGTCCTTCTCGACCAGTGACGGGTCGAGGTTGCGTTCCTCGGCGGTGGCGCCGATCAGGGCAGCGAAGCGGTCTGGGTCGTGTCGTACGAGCGTCACGTCAGGCCGCCAAGTCGGCGAGCAGCCGCTGGAGGTTCTCACGCAGCGCCGGCTTGCGGCGCTCGGCGGCGACCGCGTTGCTGATCCGTTCCAGGCGGATCTTGCGGCGGGCGCGAAGCTCCGCGATGCGGGCGACGACCTCGTCCCACTCGGCCTCGACCCCGTAGGGGTACAGCGACAGCAGTTCGATGACTGCAATCTCCGCGAAGCTCAGCTGGGCACGGACTGGGTTGTTGCGAACCTGCCAGGCGACGCCGTCCACCCCTGTCGGCGGTGAGCCCACGACGGTCAGGGTCGGACGAGGCGCTACCTGGGTGGTCAGGCGGAGGTAGGCGGCCGCTGACGCTCCCGCCGGACCCACACCCCGCCCCTTTGCAACCTCGCAGGCGGTCTGCAATGGCGAGGGGCGACGCTTGCCGAGGAACGGGTCCGCCGGGCCGGACTTGAAGTACAACCCCTTGGCGGCACGCACCAGCGGACCGTCAGGTTCACGGGCGAGCCGTGACAACACCTGCTCCACGGCGTTGCCCCCACCAAGCTCCGACGGCCGGAACCAAGCGCCGACCGGCGCCTGATCTATCCGCTCCCGCACGATGCTACGCATGACAGCACCTCCAACTCCGCACAGGGACATCGTACCTCAAACCTGACAGTGGAGCGCCCGGCAGGTTCGAGCCCCTGCCCCCGCATAGTCGGGGCCGACCCGCGTGGCGCCATCACCCGCGCTCATCCGTTGAGAAGCGATCGGTGCGGCATGAGGCTGCTTTCGGGGCCGATCGGTGCTCCACAGTGGCTCCACAATCGGGTGAGGGAAGATGAGGGAACCTGCCGTAGATGGCCGCATTCTGCTGTGGAGCATCTGTGGAACACGCCTGGACGTCGAAACGCTGATTCGCTGTTAACGACGTCGGACAGCCGATCTACGGGCATGTGCTGGGCCGGCGATCCCGCGCGAGGAACTTCGTTCGCAACGAAGGGGCCGTCGGTTCAAATCCGATCACCTCCACGAAAACGGCCCGGAAACGCTGTTTCCGGGCCGTTTTGCGTCCTGGTGAGGCCTTCGTCTGCGTGTGTACTTCGCGTGTACTTCTTGCGGAGCGTGTCCGCCGTGGTGGAAGTCGAGCTTGAATGTCGACGGAGAGTGACTGCCGCGTTCGAGGTGAGGCCTTCGTTTCCGGGGAAGTAGTCGGCCTGCGGTGTCACGGGTCTGAAGGGACGGTGCTCACGAACTAGCGTGAACGCTCGTCCGGCGCCGGAGTGTGATGCGTGTTGAGTCCCGAACCCCCGTTCCATGGTCTGGGGGGCCCTCCCGCCACGGGCGGCACGATCCACATTCTGGGTGGGGGTCCGGGTGATCCTGGTTACCTGACGTTGCGCGCAGCCACGATCCTGTCGACCTGTGACGTTGTCGCCTACGACCATCTTTCACCTGCCGAGGCACTGAATCTGGTCCCGGCTCGAGCGGATCGGATCCTGGTGGGTCGGCGGTCCGGCTCTCCCGGCTACAGCCGGGAAGAAGTGGATGAGCTTCTCTTCGCCCGAGCGGCGGCGGGACATGCGGTCGTTCGCCTGAAAGGGGGAGATCCGTTCGTCTTCGGCCGAGGGGGCGAGGAGGGCAGCGCATGCCGCGAGGCGGGCATCCCCTTCGAGATCGTCCCGGGTGTCAGCTCGCCGATCGCGGTGCCTGGAGCAGCCGGGATCCCCGTGACCCACCGGACGGTGTCGCCCGGTTTCGCGGTGGTGACCGGGCACGAAGCAACGGATGACGCGAGCCTCGTCGACCATGCGGCCTTGGCCGCCTTTCCCGGCACCGTGGTGCTGCTGATGGGGTTGGCCCGGGTGCGGGCCCTCGCTGACGAGTTGATGGCCCATGGACGGGATCCGGAGACCGCCGCAGCGGTGGTCTCGGCCGGGACGCTTCCGACGCAGCGGTCGGTCGTGGGCACGCTCGCCACCATCGCCGACGTGGTCGAGGGGGCCGACCTGCCGGCACCGGCGATCATCGTGGTGGGTGACGTGGTCGCGATGCGTGAACAGCTGTCGTGGCGCGAGCGCCGGCCGTTGCACGGCACACGGGTCCTCCTTCCGCGGCTCTCGCAGCGGACCAGCACCGTCGCCGGTGAGCTTCGGCACGCGGGCGCGGCGGTGATCGAGCTGCACGTCGCGCGGGAGGAGGCCGGCGATCCCGCTGCGCTGGCGCGTCTGGCGGTCGAGGTCCGTGACGGCAAGGTGGGCACGCTGGTCGCGCTGGGCGCCGACGGCATGCAGCACCTCGTGTCATCGCTGACACAGGTGGAGGCCGATGTCCGAGCATTGGCCGGGACCGACGTGTGGGCGGTCGGGGGGCGGACCACCGCCCGCATCCGGGACGGGTTCGGCTTGCAGGCCGACCGCACGTTCGCCTCGCCGACGACGCTGTTGGCGGCGGCACCGGAGGCCCGAGGACCGGTGGTCGTGCTGGCTCCCGACGGCGCGGATCATGGTGTCGCCGCCTTGCTGTCCGCGCGGGTCGTGGTCAGTGCCCGAACGGTGTTCGCCGGATGTCCCGACGTACCGGCATTCGACGCCGTCGTGGTGCCGACGGCCCGATTGGCCGGACCGGTCCTCGCCGCCGTCGGCGACCGGCTGGCTCCGATCGTCTCGATGGGGCCCACCACCTCCGCCGCGCTGCTCGACGCGGGTGGCCGCGTCGATGTCGAGGCGACGCGGCCGACGGGGGAGGCGCTCGTAACCGCTTTGGTCACGGCGCTCGCGAGGCCTTGACGGACACCGGTGGTCAGCGGTCGAACGCACCGCTCGCGATCCTGCTCACTGCGGCTAGGGTGAGTACGGCATACCCGACGGGTTGGATCCAGGAACGCGGTGTGATTCCGCGGCGGTCCCGCCACTGTGAACGGGGAGCACGACACCCCGGACGTCTTGACGTCCGGCTACCGAGGCGGTCACGGGTCGAATGGGACCTGGAAGGCCGGGTGTGGTGTGACGATCCGTGAGCCAGGACACTGACCTCCGTCACGAGCCGCAGGGGACGTGGTATCCCCGAAGGACCGAGACATGAGCAATCTGTTCGCATCCACCGCCGCACGGCCCACCATGCAAGAGGGGTTCGCTGCCCTGGGCTGGGCCCTGACGCTGTCCAGCGTCATCTTCCTCGCCTCGTTCGAGCAGGGGATGCTGACCGCTGGCGCCCCGGTCGCCCACGAACTCTTCCACGACGCCCGGCACCTGCTCGGGTTCCCCTGCCACTGATCGGTGCTGGCACCAAGTATCCGTCGCGGCCTCGCGGCGGGGCTGCTCGCGGGTGTACTCGCCGGTCTGTTCGCGTTCGTCATCGGGGAGATCCCGGTGCGCGAAGCGATCCGGATCGAAGAGGCGCTCGAGGGAGCTTCCGCTGACGACCCTGCGGCGAGTGGACACGACGACCCCGCGGACTTCTCCGTCTCGCGTACGACCCAACAGGCGCTGCTGCCGGTCGCGACCGCGGTCGTCGGTGCGGCATTCGGCGGCCTGTTCGGCGTGCTGTTCGCCTTCGTTCGTGGCTTCATCCGGGACCCTGACGACTGGCGCGCCTCACTGAAACTGGGCGCGGTCGCCTGGGTGGCGATGGCACTCGTGCCGCTGCTTGCCGCACCACCCAACCCGCCGGGGGTGGGCGATCCCGGCGCGGTCGGGACCCGTTCGGCCTGGTACCTCGCAGCGATCGGCCTGTCGATCGCGCTGGCTGCGGCGCTCTGGACGTTCGCGCACCGCTTGCACGCCACCGGGTTCCGCGATGCGCCGCGTCAGGTCGTTGTCGCAGCGGTCGCTCTGGTCGCTTTCGGGGGGCTGGTGCTAGCGCTGCCGAGCAGCACGGAGGCGGGGGGACCGGGGTTCCCCGGCGAGCTGCTGTGGCAGTTCCGGTTGGCGTCGCTTGCCACCCAGACGTTGCTGTGGGCGGGGATCGCGGCCGTGTTCGGGCTGCTGTGGGATCGCGACACCGCCAAGAACGGGGCGCGACCGCGGTGGCCGGCGTGAGTCGGCGTCCAAGCCTGCTGCTGATCCGTCACGCGCCGTCCACCGCGACGCGGCAGTTCCTGTTCCCGTCCGACGAACCGCTCGACGACGCCGGGCGTCGCGCGGCCAAGACCCTGGCCGGCCACCTCCACTCCGATGCCGCATCCACGAGTCCCGCGCTTCGCTGCCGTCAGACCGCAACCCTGGCCGGGTTCCCCGACGCCGAGGTGGACCCAGACCTCGCCGAACTCGACTTCGGCAGGTGGGCCGGACGCGACCCCCACGAGATCGGCCGCGAATTCCCCGCCGAGCTGGAGGGCTGGTACGCCGACCCCAACACGGCGCCTCACGGGGGCGAGACCCTGGACGCGCTCGGCGAACGACTGGCGCGAGCACTCGAACGACTGCGCGATCGGGAGGGGACCACGGCGGTGTTCACCCACGGCGGCCCGATCAAGCTGGCCATCCTGCAGGCACTCCAGGCGCCGATGTCGTCGATGTGGCGCGTCGACGTCGCCCCGTGCAGCCTCACCGAGCTGCACGCCAGGCCCCACGGCGGGTGGACGCTCGTCCGGACCAACGTCCGGCTGCCCACGCACGCCGTGGTCAGCTCCACATCACGAGCAGCGCCATGAGCCGCACCATGGATGGCGTAACGGCGGGTGCGGTTGGGCTCCTGCTCGGGGTGTGGCTGGACCGGACCGTCGCCGATCCGCCACGTTTCCATCCCGTCGCCGGCTTCGGTCAGCTCGCCGAACGGTACGAGCGCCGCTGGTACGCCGATCACGAGGCGGCCGGAGCGCTTTACGCGCTGGTGCTCGTCGGTGGTGCCGCGGCGGTGACCCGTTCGGCCGAGCGCGCCCTGCCACCGGCGGGACGGTTGGCACTGAGGGCACTGGTGACCGCCGTGGCACTCGGCGGCACGAGCCTGCGTCGGGCGGCGCGCACGATGGCCGAGTTGCTCCGTGCCGGGGACCTCGACGCTGCCCGTGATCAGCTCGGATGGTTGTGCGGCCGTGACCCGTCGAGGTTGGACGCGGACGGGCTCGCCCGTGCGACCGTCGAGTCGGTTGCGGAGAACACCTCCGACGCCGTCGTCGGCACGCTCGCGTGGGGCGCGGTGTTCGGTGCGACCGGCGTGGTCGTGCACCGGACCGTGAACACGTTGGACGCGATGGTCGGGTACCGAACCTCACGTCATCTGCGGTTCGGTCGGGTGGCTGCGCGGACCGATGACCTGATCAACCTCGCCCCGGCCCGGCTGACCGCGTTGCTGACGGTCGTGCTGGCCCCGACCGTCGGTGGGCGCCCGACGGATGCGTGGCGGGTCTGGCGGCGTGACGCCGCCGGCCACCCGAGTCCGAACGCGGGCCCGGTCGAGGCCGCGGCAGCCGGCGCGCTCGGTCTCACCCTCGGGGGTGACGTCAACCACTACGGCGACCACCAGGACCGCCGGCCCGCCATGGGCGAGGGGCCGTCACCGCGCATCGATGACATCGACCGCGCGGCTGCGCTCTCGTCCGCGCTCGAACTCGCAGCAGTGACCGTCGCGTTCGCTGCCGCGATCGGCGTGGCGGTGGCGCGCGGGCGCCACGTCGAGGTCCGCGCGGAAGGGGCCCGGTCATGAGCGGGGCCCTGCTGGTCGCGGGCACCACCTCGGATGCGGGCAAGAGCGTGCTCGTCGCGGCGATCTGCCGGTGGTTGGCACGCGAAGGCGTGAAGGTGGCGCCGTTCAAGGCCCAGAACATGGCGTTGAACTCCGCGGTCACCGCCGACGGCGCCGAGATCGGCCGGGCCCAGGCCGCCCAGGCCGCCGCAGCGATGGTCCCCCCCGAAGCCGCCATGAACCCGATCCTCATCAAACCGACCGGGGACCGACACAGCCAGGTCGTGGTCATGGGACAGCCGGCATTCGAAGCCGGCGCCCGCGACTACCACAACCGCCGCCTCTACCTCAAGCCGATCGTGATGGACGCGCTCGCGGACCTACGCAGCCGGTTCGACGCCGTGATCTGCGAGGGCGCGGGCAGCCCGGCGGAGATCAACCTCCGTGCGCACGATCTGACCAACATGGGTCTCGCCCGCGCTGCCGACCTCCCCGTGATCGTGATCGGGGACATCGATCGCGGTGGGGTGTTCGCGGCGCTCTACGGCACCGTCGGGCTGCTCGAACCGGCGGACCAGGCCCTGATCGCCGGGACCGTCATCAACCGCTTCCGTGGCGATCCGGGGGTACTCGCACCGGGTCTCGTGCAGTTGGAGCAGCTCATCGGCCGTCCCAACCTGGGGGTGCTGCCCCACGTTGATGGTCTGTGGCTCGATGCCGAGGACTCGCTCGCCATGGATCGCGGGCTTCCCTCGACCCCGCCCATCGGGGCGGATGTGATCGACGTCGCGGTGGTCCGCCTACCCCGCAGCTCGAACGTCACCGACGCCGACGCGCTGGCCGCCGAGCCGGGTGTCCGGGTCCGCTACACGACCGATCCGACCGACGTGCTCCGAGCGGACCTGGTGGTCCTGCCCGGCACCAAGAACACGGTCCTCGACCTGGCGTGGCTCCACCGCCAGGGCCTGGCGGACGCCATCGCCGCCCGGGCAGCGCAGGGACGGCCGGTCCTGGGGATCTGCGGCGGCTACCAGATGCTCGGCACGACCCTGCACGACGACGTCGAGTCCCGCGCCGGGACCGTCGCCGGGCTCGACCTGCTGCCGGTCGTCACGACCTTCCGTCCCGACAAGCTGCTCGCCCAGCGGGTGGGGACGAGCCCGCGGTTCGCCACCGCGGCGTCCGGGTACGAGATCCGCCACGGCCGAGTCGTCCGCCACGGCGGCGACGCATGGCTGGTCGACGCGCTGGCCGATGCCGATGACGATGAAGGGTGTGTCGTCGGTGCGGTACTCGGCACCTCCTGGCACGGTGTCCTCGAGCACGACGCACTGCGACGGGCGATCCTGGCGGACGTCGCCGCCCGTACCAACCGGGACTGGCTCCCCGGCGCCGAACCGTTCGCGCAGGTGCGTGCCCGGCGGCTGGACGTGCTGGGTGATCTCGTCGCCGCCCACCTCGACACCTCGGCGCTGTACCGGCTGCTCGACGAGGGCGTTCCTCGTGGCCTCCCCGTCGTCGCACCCGGCGGTGCGCCCGCCGCGGGGCCGCTCCCGGAGCCCAGCCCGTCCGGCCTTGACCTGTCCGGCCCCGACCCGCTCGATCCGACCGCGGAGTCCACGTGACCACCATCTTGCTGTTGACCACGGCCGACACGGAGATCCTCGCCGCGGCGGGCGCCGTCGAGGCGCTCCCCGATGACGCCCCGCGCGTTCGAGCGCTGAATCCGGCCCGTGCGCCGCGTGACGACGCCGAGGCGCTGGCCGGCTGGCTCGACGAGGTCACCGCGGACGTCGAGGTCGTGGTCGTCCGGCTGCTCGGCGGGCGCGCTGCGTTCCCCGAACTGCTCGACGCGCTGCGCGAGCGCTGTGTCGCCGGCGGGATACCGCTGCTCGCACTGTCGGGGGAGGGCTCCCCGGATGCGGAGCTCACGGCGCTGTCGACCGCCCCGACCGCCGTGGTCGCGCAGGCCTTCGAGTACCTGCGCCTCGGCGGCACGGCCAACACCGAACAGCTGCTGCGGTTCGTGGCCGACACGCTGCTGGTGACCGGCCTCGGCTTCGAGCCCCCGCAGCAGCTGCCCGACCACGGTGCCTACCACCCGCGTCGGGCGGACGCGCTTGCCGGTCTGGATCCCGCCAAACCGCTGATCGGCGTCGTCTTCTACCGTTCGCACCTGGTGTCGGGCAACACCGGGTTCGTGGATGCGTTGCTCGACGCGATCGAGGCGAAGGGAGCGCAAGCCGTCGGGTTGCACTGCTATTCGCTGCGGCCGGAAGCGGACGGCGAGGTCCCGCTGCTCACGATGCTGAGCGACCACGACGTGCACCCCGACGCGCTGGTGGTCACGGTGCTGGCGATGGGCGGCGCCAACGCGGCCGACGCGGACGCCTGGCACGCGGATGCGCTGGAGCGGTTGGGTGTGCCCGTCATCCAGGCGTTGACCTCGACCGCCAGCCGCGAGCGGTGGCAGGAGGCCAACGTCGGCCTGTCACCGATGGACACCGCGATGCAGATCGCGCTGCCGGAGTTCGACGGACGCATCATCGGGGTGCCGTTCTCGTTCAAGGAGCTGACCGCCGCCGACGACCGCGTCGACGGTCCGCTGGTGCGCTACGTCGCCGACCCTGAGCGCACCGCCCGGGTCGCGGGGCTGGCGGTCAACCACGCCCGGCTGCGCCATGTACCCAATGCGGACAAGCGCGTCGGGCTGGTCCTCTCGAACTATCCGACCAAGCACAGCCGCATCGGCAATGGTGTCGGGCTCGACACCCCGGCATCCACGGTCGCGATCCTGCGCGACATGCGCGACGCCGGCTACTGGCTCGGCGACGACGTCGATGAGCACCTGCTCGAGGACTCGGATGCGCTGATCCACGCGCTGATCGCCCGGGGCGGGTTCGATGCGGAGGACCTCACCGAGGATCAGCTCGCACACGCCGATGCGCGGCTGGCTGTGGACGACTACGTCACCTGGTTCCGACAGCTGCCCACCGACCTGCAGGCGAGCGTGGAAGCGCAGTGGGGCCCGCCGCCGGGTGAGGTCCTGCTGCACCCCGACGGCCAGCATCTGGTGACCGCGACGATGACCTTCGGCAACGTCGTGCTCGCGATCCAGCCGCCGCGCGGGTTCGGCGACGACCCGATCGCGATCTACCACTCGCCGGACCTGGCGCCGACCCACCACTACCTCGCCGCCTACTGGTGGCTGACCCGCACCTTCGGGGCACACGCCATCGTGCACGTGGGCAAGCACGGCACGCTTGAGTGGCTGCCCGGCAAAGGGGTCGGGATGTCGGCCTCCTGCGCCACCGACGCGGCGCTGACCGACGTCCCGCTGTTCTACCCGTTCGTCGTCAACGACCCGGGTGAGGGCACCCAGGCCAAGCGCCGCGCCCATGCCACCGTGGTCGACCATCTGGTCCCGCCGATGATGCGCGCGGAGACCTACGACGACCTGACCCGGCTCGAGCACCTGCTCGACGAGTACGCCGAACTCGAACTGCTCGACCCCTCCAAGCTGCCGGCACTGCGCGATCAGGTGTGGGCGCTGCTGGTCGACTCCCACATCGCCCCGGCGGTCGGCGTGGACGAGATGCCCGACGACCCGGCCGATTTCGGGGAGCTGGTCACCCACGTCGACGGTTACCTGTGCGAGATCAAAGACCTGCAGGTCCGTGACGGCCTACACGTGTTGGGTGCCCCACCGCTGGACGAACAGCTGCGTGGGCTGGTCAAGGCCATCCTGCGGCTGCCGCAGGGCGAGGTCCCCGGTCTGCGGTCGGTGGTCGCGACGGCGTTCGGGCTCGACGAGTCGGTGCTGCTCGACGACGGCGGCACGCGGATCGGTGACGGTCGTGCGGTCGCGAGCTCGTGGCCGGAACCGGATCTCGACGGGCTGCGCACGCTCACACCCGGACCGATCGTGACCCGCGGAGATGTGCTTGACCGCATCGATGACCTCGCCGATCGGTTGATCGTCGAGGTGGCGGCCAAGGCGTGGTCCATGGACGATGTGGCCGCGGCGGTGATGGACGTGCTCGGTCAGCGCGAGCCGGACGTCGAGCACGTGCTCGCGTTCGCGTGCGACGAGGTCGTTCCGCGCATCCGGGCATGTGCCGGCGAGATCGACGCGCTGCTCGACGGCCTCGCCGGACGTTTCATCCCGTCCGGTCCGTCGGGCTCACCGACCCGCGGACGCATCGACGTGCTGCCGACCGGGCGCAACTTCCACTCCGTCGACCCGAAGGGACTGCCCAGCCGGCTGTCGTGGGGCGTCGGCCAGCAGCTCGCCGATGCCTTGTTGCAACGCTCGCTCGACGACACCGGCGAGCTGCCAGAGACGATCGGCATCGTGGTGTGGGGCACCGCCAACATGCGCACCCACGGTGATGACATCGCAGAGATCCTCGCGCTGCTGGGTGTCCGCCCGGTCTGGCACGAGGAGACCCGCCGCGTGGTCGATCTCCAGGTGATCGACCTCGATGAACTGAAACGGCCGCGGATCGACGTGACCGTGCGGATCAGTGGCTTCTTCCGCGACGCGTTCCCGCACCTGGTCGGGCTGATGGACCGGGCGGTCGAGACCGTGGCGGAGCTCGACGAGCCGGTGGAGCGCAACTTCGTGCGCAAGCACGCGCTGGCCGACCGCGGCCGGCTGCTGGCCGACGGTGTCGATGAGGCCGAGGCGACCCGCCGGTCGACGACCCGCATCTTCGGCGCGAAGCCCGGGGCCTACGGTGCCGGACTGCTGCCGTTGATCGACGCGCGCAACTGGCAGGACACCGCCGACATCGCCGAGGTCTACACCGTGTGGTCCGGACACGCCTACGGCCGCGGGCTCGACGGTGTCGAGGCCCGCGAGGACTTCCACACCAACCTGCGCCGCGTCCAGGTGGCGGTGAAGAACACCGACACCCGCGAGCACGACATCCTCGACTCGGATGATTACTTCCAGGAACACGGCGGGATGGTCGCCACCATCCGGGCGTTGACCGGCAACGACCCGCAGGCTGTGATCGGCGATTCCAGCGATCCGTCCCGACCGCGGGCGCGCACCCTGGCGCAGGAGACCGACCGGATCTTCCGTGCCCGGGTCGTCAACCCGAAGTGGATCGCCAGCATGCAGCGTCACGGCTACAAGGGCGCGTTCGAGCTCGCCGCGACCGTCGACTACCTGTTCGGCTACGACGCCACCACCGGGGTCGTGCAGGACTGGCAGTACGACACCTTGGTGGAGAAGTACGTGCTGGATCCGGAGGTGCGCGACTTCCTCGAGCGTTCGAATCCGTGGGCGTTGCGGGGGATCGCCGAACGGTTGCTGGAGGCGGCGCAACGCGGGTTGTGGGCCGAACCTGCGCCCGAGCGCCTGGAGCAGCTCCGTGCGGCGTATCTGGAGACCGAAGGGCTGGTCGAGGAGCGCGGCGAGGAGGTGTCGCCATGACCTATCCCTTCAGCGCCATCGTCGGCCAGGAACGGCTCGTCACGGCCCTGCTGGTCGATGCCGTCGATCCGCGCATCGGTGGGGTGCTCGTCCGCGGTCACAAGGGCACCGCGAAGTCGACCGCTGTCCGCGGACTCGCCTCGCTGCTGCCCGACATCGAGGTCGTCGCTGGCTGCGCGTTCGGGTGCCCGCCGGATGCTCCGGCCGAGCTCTGCGGCGTCTGTGACCAGCCCGACCGCACCGGCACCCGGGTCCGTACCCCGCTGGTGGAGCTGCCGATCGGCGCCAGCGAGGACCGACTGCTCGGCTCGATCGATCTGGAACGGGCGCTCGCGGACGGGGTCCGCAGCTTCGAGCCGGGACTGCTCGCCCGGGCGCACCGCGGGGTGCTGTACGTCGATGAGGTCAACCTGCTCGACGATCACCTCGTCGACGTGTTGCTCGACGCCGCGGCGATGGGCGTCAACCACGTCGAGCGGGAGGGCGTCTCCGTGCGTCACCCCGCCCGGTTCCAGCTGATCGGGACGATGAACCCGGAGGAAGGCGAGCTGCGCCCGCAGCTGCTCGACCGCTTCGGACTGACCGTCGAGGTGGTCGCCCCGCACGACCCGGCACAACGCGCCGAGGTGGTGCGTCGCCGGCTCGCCTACGAGTCCGACCAGGAGACGTTCGCGGCCCGGTTCGCGACCGACGAACGCGAACTCGCTGAGCGGATCGTCGCAGCGCGCGCTCAGCTGCCCTCGGTCGAACTCTCGGAAGAGTGGCTCATCCGCATCGTCGAGGTGTGCGCAGCGCTCGAGGTGGACGGCCTCCGCGCCGACATCGTCACGGCCCGAGCGTCAGTTGCCCTGGCCGCCTGGCGTGGGGCCACCCACGTTGCCCGTGAGGACGTGCGGACCGCTTGCCTGCTCGCGCTCCCGCACCGCCGTCGACGGGGACCTTTCGACGATCCGGGGATCGACGAGAACGAGCTCGACCGCCTGCTCGGTGACGACGACCCCCGACCCCCCGACGACGACCCCCCACCCCCCGACGACGACCCCGACGGTGCGGACGACGATGTGGCTCGGCGCGACCACGAGGACACCACCGGGGCCGACACGGACGGACCGCCCCCGACCGGCCCACGTGTACCGCAGCGCGCGGACGCGACGCCGAGCGGTGCATCCGACCCCGCCGAGGAGGGTTCTGCGGAACCGGCGGATGGCGTCCCCGACGCCGCCGCCGAGGACGCCGATGCGGATCAGCGGGACCGCGATGGCCGCGAGCCGCCAAACGATCAGGGCGCCGCGCCTGATGGCCGGGTGGCGGACGCCCAGGTCACGGGGCGGCCGGCGCTGCTGACCGTGCCCAACCCGGAGATGGGTGCCGACGGCCGTCGGAGCCCGGGACCGAGCCGGCGCGGCGCGAGCGCTGGTGCTCGTCCCCTGCGGGCGGGCGAACGGCCTCGTGGTCAGGAGATCGCCGTCGCGGCCACACTGCGGGCCGCTGCGCCTGAACAACATCATCGTCGGCGCGAGGGTGCCGGACTGGCGCTTCGGCGCCAGGACCTCCGCCAGCACGTACGTCGTGGCCGTCAGGGTTCGCTGATCGTGCTGTGCGTCGACGCATCCGGGTCGATGGGGGCCCGTCAGCGGATGTCGGCCGTCAAGGGGGCGGTGCGGGCGCTGCTGTTCGACGCCTACCAGCGGCGCGACCTGGTCGCGATGGTCACGTTCCGGGCCGGAGGGGCGCAGCTGGTGCTGCCGCCCACCGCCGGCGTCGAACTCGCCGACCGGCAGCTCGCCGCGCTGCCGACCGGCGGCCGCACCCCGTTGGCCGCCGGGTTGCTCCGTGCTGGCGAGGTGATCGCGACCCACGCCCGCCGCGACCCCGCCCGCCACCCGTTGCTGGTCGCCGTGACCGACGGGCGCGCCAACGGCGGTCCCGATGCGCTCGCCGATGCTCAACGGGCCGCGATGCGTCTGGCGAGCAGCGCAGTACCGGCTGTGGTCATCGACACCGAGCAGGGGTTCGTCCGACTCGGACTCGCCAGCGAGCTGGCCGCGATGCTGCGCGCACCCTGCCTGCAGCTGGACGAACTCGCGGCAGGATCGCTGACCCGAACCATCCGCGTTGCCACCGGCCGCGCCGCCTAGCCACCAGAGGAGACCACCATGTCGGAGCCCACCCAACCGGATACCGCCGCCGTCGAACAGGGCGAGCAGGACCGTGACCCGGCCGCGCAGGCGCAGCAGCAGGAGGTGGCGTCGGAGGGCAAGAGCGCCTACGAGGGCGCGACCCCGGAGGCGACCGCCGACACCCAGCCGCGCCGCCGCAAGCGTGAGGTCCCGCTGCTGATGGTCCACACCGGGACCGGCAAGGGGAAGTCGACCGCAGCGTTCGGGATGATGATGCGCGCGTGGCAGCAGCAGTGGCCCATCGCGGTGTTCCAGTTCGTGAAGTCGGGCAAGTGGAAGGTCGGGGAACAGGCCGCGGCCACCAAGCTGGGCGGGATCGACTGGTTCAAGATGGGCGATGGCTGGAGCTGGACGTCCCGCGACCTCGACGAGTCCGCCGACCTGGCGCGGGAGGGGTGGGAGGAGGTCAAGCGGTGCCTCGAGCAGGAGCGGTACCGCTTCTACCTCCTCGACGAGTTCACCTACCCGATGAAGTGGGGCTGGGTCGATACCGAGGAGGTCGTCGAGGTGTTCCGCTCGCGTCCCGGTTGGCAGTACGTGATGGTCACCGGCCGTGACGCTCCGGCACCGCTGATCGAAGCCGCGGACCTGGTCACGGAGATGACCAAGGTCAAGCACCCCTTCGATGCCGGGTGGCGCGGCCAGAAGGGCATCGAGTGGTGACCGGGACGGCTCCAAGACGCGCCGCCCGGCCGTTGGTGGTCCTGGTACCCGATGGTGCCAGCGAACCGGGCATCCAGACCACGCTCGCACGAGCGAACACGCCCCATCTCGATGCGTTGTGTGCGCGCCAGGGGGTGGGACGCCTGCGGACGATCCCCGTCGGGTCGAACCCCGGCACCGAGGTCGGCCTGGCCCGACTGGTCGGCATCACCGCCGACGCACCCGCCCGAGGATGGCTGGAGGCCGCCGCCGCGGGCCTCGACGTCGGGATCGGCCGAGCGGCCTGGCGGCTCGACCTGGTCGCCGGAACCGCCACGGCCACGCAGCTGACCGACGCGCTCGGGGCCCTGGGCGCATCTCGTCCCGACCCGGATCCGGAGGTTTATGCGCTGAACGGTGGGCGTCACGTGCTGATCGGGCCGGCCGGTTGGGGCGACGCTGCGCCCGGCCACGACCGACCGATACCGATCGCCTGGCAGCACCGCATCGCCTCGGTCGAGGACGCGCTTGGGGTGCGGCTGCGCGTCTGGGGCCGCGTAGCGCATCCGACGCTGCCGGTCCGAGCGGACCTGGCGGTGCTCCCCGACTCGCCGGCGGCCCTCGGTCTGACCCGCAGCGTCTGTGCCACCAGCCTCCCGGACCTCCGGGCTGCGCTTCGTGCCATCGAGGAGGCCCGGCACTCCACGGTGCTCATCCACGACGCCGGGCCGGACGAAGCTGCCCACCAACACGACCCGGAAGCCAAACGTGCCGCCATCGAACGCTTCGACGCGACCGTGGTCGGTCCGGTCGTGGCCGTCGCGAACGCGCACGGTGCCGCGGTGCTGGTCGCCCCCGATCACGGGTGCGATCCGGGGACGGGCAGCCACACCGCCGATCCGGTCCCCGCGACCTGGCCGGGCGCACCGGGCATCGGTCGCCTGACGGAATCGCAGACGACGGGCGCGCCGGTCGCCGATGCCGCCACCACCGTGCACGAGCTCGCCCCTGCATGTCAGGACGCCGCATGATCGCCCTTCCCCGGATCGTCGTGGCCGGTACCCGCTCGGGAGTCGGCAAGACCACCGTGGCCACCGGGCTGATGGCCGCGTTGAGCGCCCGGGGCCTGGCGGTCTCCGGCCACAAGGTCGGGCCCGACTTCATCGACCCCGGCTACCACGCGGTCGCGACCGGGCGGCCACCCCGTAACCTGGACGCCTTCCTCCACCGCCCGGAACGGATCGCACCGCTGCTCGCGCACGGTGCACGGGGCACCGATGTGTCGATCATCGAGGGCGTCATGGGCATGTACGACGGCCGTGGCGCCGACGACGAGGCCTCGACCGCCCACATTGCCCGGCTGCTGCGGGCGCCGGTCCTGTTGGTCGTCGACACGACCGCCGCATCCCGCTCCGTGGCCGCCGAGGTGCACGGGTTCGCGACGTTCGACCCGACCGTGCGGATCGCGGGGGTGGTGCTCAACGGGTTGGGTTCGGACGGTCACGAGGAGCTGGTCCGTGAGTCGCTGCGGCCGCTCGGGATCCCCGTGGTCGGCGCGTTGCACCGCGACGACAGACTCGTCACCCCGTCACGGCATCTCGGCCTGATCCCCGCAGCGGAGCGGTCCGACGATGCCCGGCGGACCGTCGCCGACCTCGGTGCTGCGGTGGCCGCCCGCGTCGACCTCGATGCGGTGCTCGAACTCGCCCGCAACGCCCCGCCGCTGGCCACGTCCGCATGGGCGCCGGCGTCGGAGGTCGGGACCGCCGTCGCCGGTCGCCCCCGGATCGCGATCGCGGGCGGGCGCGCCTTCACCTTCGTCTACGAGGAGCACCGGGAGCTGCTCGCCGCCGCGGGCGCGGAGGTCGTGACCTTCGATCCGTTGACCGACGAGGGGCTGCCGGAGGGAACCACCGGCGTCTACCTCGGAGGAGGGTTCCCCGAGGTCCACGCCTCCGAGTTGGCGGCCAACACCCGGCTCGCCGCGGACCTACGGTCGCTGGCTGCGGCGGGTGGACCGATCGTCGCGGAATGCGGTGGCCTGCTGTATCTCTGCCGCGAACTCGACGGCCAACCGATGGTCGGGCTGATCGACGCGACCGCCTCCTTCGGGGAGCGGTTGACGCTCGGCTATCGGCAGGCGCGCTCCTCGAGCGCGGGGGCGCTTGGCCCTGCGGGGACCGGTGTGCACGGTCACGAGTTCCATCGCACCGTCGTCGAACCCCGTGCCGGCCGCCGGCCCGCCTGGGAGCTGACCTCGCGCGGCGCCAGCGGCCCGGAGGGCTTCGTCACCGACAGCGTCCATGCCAGCTACCTGCACGCGGCATGGGTCGGTGCCCCTCACGTGGCCCGCTGCTTCGCCGCGACCGCGGCGCGCGTGGCCGCCGACACCGTCGGACGTGCTACCGCCGACCGCGCCGGAGCGGCCGACCGTCAGGCCGGAGCGGCCGACCGCCGACGCTCCGAGGTGTCGAGATGAGTGGTGTCCTGATCGGGATCGGGGTCGGCCCCGGCGACCCGCAGCTGATCACCGTCAAGGGTCGCGACGCGCTGTTGGGTGCCGATGCGGTCTTCGTCCCGGTGTCGGTGACCTCGACGCCCGACGAACCTGGGTACGCCGAGCGGGTCGTGCTCGCCCACGTCCCGCACGCGACCCCGATCACCCGGCTCGAGTTCGAACTGGACGAGGCGGCACGGGAGGCCAGTTGGCGGACCGCTGCGCTCGCCGTGGCCGAGGTGGTCGCCGCGGGGAGGACCGCAGCGTTCGCGACCATCGGCGACCCGAACGTCTACAGCACGTTCACCTACCTGGCTGCCGAGGTGCGGGCACTGGTCCCCGACGTCGAGGTACAGACCGTCCCTGGGATCACCGCGATGCAGGACCTCGCCTCCCGCAGCGGCACCGTGCTGGTCGAGCACGAGGAGGCCCTGACGCTGCTGCCGATGACCGCCGGTCTCGAGGTCGTCCGTGACGTGCTGCGTGGTGGCAACACCCTGGTGCTCTACAAGGGCGGCCGCCAGCTACCCGAGATCCACGCGGCACTCGCCGCGGCCGGCGCATCGGACCGCGCCGTGTTCGGCGCCCGCCTCGGGCTGGCGGACCAGGACGTGCGCGACCACCTGCCCTCCGAGCCCGCCCCCTACCTGTCCACCATCATCGTCACCCCCGAGCGGAAGCCGACATCGTGAGCGCCAAGATCCTGTTCGTCGGAGCCGGCCCCGGGGCCGCCGACCTGCTGACCATCCGCGCCGCCAACGCCATCGCGGTCGCCGACATCGTCATCTGGGCGTCGAGCCTGGTGCACGAGGACGTGCTCGACCACGCTCGCGATGACGCCGAGGTGCTGGACTCCAAGGTGCTCACTCTCGAGGACGTCCTGGGGGTCTACCGCCGTGCGCAGGCCGACGGACTGACGGTCGCGCGCATCCACTCCGGCGACCCTTCCGTCTACGGCGCGATGCAGGAGCAGCTGGACGCGATCGACGAACTGGGCGTCGACTGGGAGATCATCCCCGGTGTGACCTCCGTCGCCGCGGTCGCCGCCGCGGTCGGCCGGGAACTGACCATCCCGGAGATCGCCCAGTCCGTGGTGTTCACCCGGATGGCGACCCGTACGCCGATGCCGGCGGGGGAGGAGCTGCGGGATCTGGCCCGTCACGGGACCACCATGGCGCTGTTCCTCTCCGCCGCCCGGCCGAAGAAGCTGCAGGCCGAGCTGCTGGTGGGGGGCTACCCGCCCGAGACCCCGTGTGTGGTCGGCTACCGGGTGTCGTGGCCCGACGAGCGGATCGTGACCTGCCGCCTCGACGAGCTGGGGGCCACCATCCGCGACATGCAGGTCACGATGCACACCCTGGTGCTGGTGGGCCCGGCACTCCACGCGCGAGGCACCCGCAGCAACCTGTACTCGCCGACGTTCGCCCACACCTACCGGCCTGCGCGCGGCGACGGAGCGGACGCCTCGGATGCTGTGGAGGCCTGGTCCGGCAGCTCGGCCGCACCGACCACGGAACCGACGTCATCGGCCGTCGACCTCCACCCGGAGCCTGCCACCTCGTGACCGACGTACCGGATCCTTCGACGCACGGGCGCACCGAGCGACCAGCTCGCGCCCGCGCCGGGCCGGTGCATGCCGATCGCGCATCCGCCCCGCCGGCCTCGGTCGAGCCGCCCGGCCAGCCGGTACGCGAGCTGCACGAGCCGGACCTACCGCGCACGGCCAAGGTGCGTGACGGCAAGGAGCTCCGCACCGGATTCACCACCGGGGCGTGTGCCACGGCCGCAGCGAAGGCGGCCGTGCTGCTGCTGGTGACCGGCCGGGCCGTCGAACGTGTGGACGTGTGGTTACCGGTCGGCCGCCGTGTCGAGTTCGACGTCGAGCGCTGCGAACACGTTGGTGGCGGCGCCACCGAGGCATCGGTGATCAAGGACGCGGGCGACGACCCGGACGTGACCCACGGCGCCCACCTCACCGCGACCGTCGCCTGGACCGACGAGCCGGGCGTGCACCTCTACGGGGGTGACGGGGTCGGTGTGGTGACCCGCCCGGGTCTCGGGCTGGAGATCGGCGGTCCCGCCATCAACGGCACGCCGCGCCAGACCATCCGCATCGCCGTCGAGGAGGTCGTCGATCCGTACGCCGACCGCGGGATCGATGTGGTCATCTCCGTGCCCGGGGGCGAGGACATGGCCAAGCGCACCACCAACAAGCGGCTCGGCATCCTGGGCGGCATCTCCATCCTGGGCACGACCGGGATCGTCCGGCCGTTCTCGACCGCGTCGTGGCGGGCTTCGGTGCTCCAGGCGATCGACGTGATGGCGGCGCAGCATCTCTCCACCTGCGTGCTGTCGACCGGCGGTCGGACCGAACGCGCCGCGATCCGGTTGCTGCCCGACCTCGACGAGGTCTGCTTCGTCGAGGTCGGCGACTTCACCGGCGCCGCCATCGAGCGCTGCGTCGAGCAGGGTCTGTCGTCGCTGGTGTTCGTCGGCATGGCCGGCAAGCTCGCCAAACTGGGAGCCGGTGTGATGATGACCCACTACACCCGTTCACGGGTCGACACCGGCTACCTCGCCGAGGTGACCGAGCGCGCCGGCGGCAGCGGCGAACTGGTTGCGGCGGTCCGCACGGCCAACACGGGTCGGCACGCCTTCGAGTTGTGGACCGCGGCCGGCATCGCCGATCTCGCCGGTGACACTCTGTGCGAGGACGTCGCGACCAACCTCGCCGCCTGGGCACAAGGATGCGGCGGGCACCTCGACGTGGACGCCGTGCTGGTCGACTTCGACACGTTGGAGCCGGTCGGCTGGAACCGCCGCGCGCCGGAGCGGCTGGCCCGCGCGGGCGCATCCGCTGACGCCCTGACCCACGACGACGACCACGGGCATGTCCGTAGCGGTCAAGGCGGCGTCGACGATGCCGCAGCCAGGGAGAGGCGCGATCGTGGCTGATCGCATCGTGGTGCTGGGAGTCGGCCCGGACGGCGCGCTGGCGGGCGCCATCCCGGACGACGTCGCCCTGGTGGTCGCCGGTGGGAGGCACCTCGACGTCCACGCCCCTGCCGGGGCCCCGACCATGCGCATCCCCGGTGACCTCGATGCTGCCTTCGATGCGATCCGCACCACCGATGGCACCGTCTGCGTGATCGGATCGGGCGACCCGGGTTGGTTCGGGATCGTGCGGTTGCTCGCATCGAGGTTCGGTGACATCCCGCTGGAGGTGTACCCCGCAACCTCCGCGGTGGCCGGTGCGTTCGCGGCGATCGGACTGCCGTGGGACGACGCCGTGGTCGTCTCCGCCCACGGCCGCGATCCCCGGGCCGCGATCGCTGCGGCGCTCACCCACGCCAAGGTGGCGGTGATGACCGCGCCGTCCTCCACCCCCGCGACGATCGCCGGGGCACTTCTGGACGCGGGGTGCGGGCCGCGTCGGGTCGTGATGGCGGTACGGCTCGGCCACCCCGACGCGGCGATCCACGACACCGACCTGGCGGGCGCGGCCGACCTCGAGGTCGCCGAGCCCAACGTCTTGCTGCTCCTCGACCCCGAACGCGTCCGGACCGCACCACGCTCGGTCGTGGGTCACACCCGCGCCCCGATGCCGTGGGCACGCCCGATCGGCGCTTACGCGCACCGCGACGGTCAGATCAGCAAGCCGGCCGTGCGCGCGCTGGTGCTGGCCCACCTCGGCCCCGGACCAGGACGCCTGCTGTGGGACGTCGGCTGCGGCTCGGGCAGCGTGGCCGTCGAGGCCGCAGGACTCGGCGCCGGCGTGGTCGCGATCGACCGCGACGCCGAGCAGCTGGAGCGCGCTCGCGTCAACGCCGCCACCCATGGGGTCGGTCTGGGGCTCGTGCTGGGGGAGGCGCCAGCGGCCTTCGCGCCGTTACCCGACCCTGACGCCGTGTTCGTCGGGGGAGGCGGTACCTCGTTGCCGGCGATGCTGGAGCTGCTGACCGTGCGCTGCCGCGATCGGCTGGCCGTCGCGCTCGCCACGATCGAACGCGTCGCGCCGACGCTCGCGCAGCTGCGCGACGCCGGGTGGGAGGCGACCGCCCAGCTCGTCGAGGTCCACGACCTCGTGACGCTCGGTGACGGTCACCGACTCGCCCCGCAGAACCCCATCGTCCTCGTCCTGGCGGAGCGCCCATGACCCCCGGAACCCACGGCGTCGAGCCCCGCCACGCCGATCCTCACGGCACACCGAACACTTCCCGGCACGTCGCCGGAGACGCGCCGACGCCGCGTGCCGCTGCCCCCGGTCCGATCGTGGTCGTGGCGGCGAGCCCCACCGGCCGGCGTCTGGCGGCCGAGCTCGCCGAGCACCTGGGTGCGCGGCTCGCCGACCAGCGGCCCAGCGAGGCGATCGCCGCAGCCTGGGACCATGCAGACGCGCTGGTGCTGATCATGGCCACCGGCGCCGCGGTCCGACTGATCGCGCCGCACCTCGACGACAAGCGCACGGATCCGGGGGTGGTGTGCGTCGACGATCATGGCAGGTTCGCGGTGGCGCTCGCCGGCGGACACGAAGGGGGAGCCAACGCCCTCGCCGACCGGATCGCCGACCACCTCGGTGCCACGCCGGTGATCACGACCGCCTCCGAACTTACGGGCCTGCCCAGCCTGGGCACGCTCGGGGCCCGTTTCGGTATCCGCGCCGAGGGCGCGCTGGCGGCGGTCGGCGGCCACGTCCTGGACGGAGGCGCGGTTCGTCTCGAACGCGACGCCCCGTGGCCGCTCGGGCCGGTCCCTGCCACGCTGACCGACGACCCGGGCGCCCCGCTGCTCCGGGTCACCGACCGGGTCGTGCCGGCGGACGACACCACGGTGCTGTACCGACCGGCATCGCTGGTGATCGGCATCGGTTCCTCCCGCGGAGTATCGGCCGACGAGGTCGGGGACCTCGTGGACGCCGTGCTCGCCGACGCGGGCCTGTCGCCGCTGGCGGTCCACACGGTCGCGACCGTCGACGCCAAGGCGGACGAAGCGGGGATCCACGACGCCGCAGCCACACGCGGCTGGTCGGTCGTGTGCCTGTCCGCCGACCTGCTCAGCGGCGTCGAGGTACCCAACCCCTCGCAGATTGTTCGCGATGCGGTGGGGACACCGTCGGTCGCCGAGGCGGCTGCGCTGCATCTCGGCGGTGAGCTGCTGGTGGAGAAGCGCCGGTCCGCCATGGCGACGGTCGCGATCGCCCGTCGCCCGGCGCGGGGACGGCTCGCGCTGGTATCGCTCGGGCCCGGGGCCGATGATCTCACGACGCCACGGGCTCGTGACGAGCTGGCGGCTGCAGAGGTCGTCATCGGCTACGGACCCTACGTCGATCAGGCCGCCCGCTGGACCTCGCGCGGCGCCGAGCTGGAACGTTACGACCTCGGCGAGGAGATCGTCCGTGCCGACCGTGCCCTGCACCTCGCACAGGCCGGGCGGGCTGTCGCGCTGGTCGGATCCGGCGACGTCGGGATCTACGCGATGGCTTCTCCGACCCTCGAGCGCGCCGGCGACGATATCGATGTCGTGGTGGTGCCCGGCGTGACCGCGGCGCTGGCCGGCAGTGCGCTGCTGGGCGCGCCGTTCGGTCACGACCACGCCTACATCTCGCTGTCGGATCTGATGACCCCGTGGGAGCGGATCCGTACCCGCGTCGAGGCCGCGGCCAGCGCCGACCTCGCGATCGCCTTCTACAACCCCCGCAGCCGTGACCGGGACTGGCAACTGGCCGAGGCCCGCGAGATCCTGCTCGCCCACCGCCCCGCCGACACCCCGGTCGGGATCGTGCGCGATGCCGAACGCCCCGCGCAGCGCATCACGCTCACGACGCTCACGGAACTCGACGTCACGCAGGTGCAGATGACCACACTCGTGCTGATCGGTACCACCCGGACCCGGATCATCGGCGGACGCATGGTCACCCCACGCGGCTACGCAGCAGAGGAGGACCCGAACGGTGCGAGCCCGGTCGCAGCGGCCTCCGGGGAGGCACGCTCGTGATGGCCGACACCTTCACCGTGCTGCCGAACTGCACCGCCTGCGGTGCCTGCCTGGTGACCTGCCCGGAGCGCTGCATCCGGGTCGCCGATCGCGGCGTCGGCGTCCCCCTGGTCGTGCTCGACGAGCGCTGCACCGGCTGTGGCGAGTGCGCGGAGGTCTGCCCGGCCGAGGCCATCGTGCCGCTCGCGGAGCAGGGCTCGTGACGCGCCCGGGGGCTCCGCGGTCCATGGGGCGCGACCATGTTCACCCCATCGAGGTGCAGAGCATGCGCATCCTGGCCTCGCGCGCCGATCTGTCGCGTCTGCCCTGGCTGTCGCGCGCCGTGGCCCGGCGGGTGGTCCACAGCGCCGCCGATATGCGCTACCTCGACGACCTGGTGCTCGACGAGGCGGCGCTGGTGCGCGGCTGGGAAGCGCTCGCGGCCGGAGCGCCGATCGTCGCCGACAGTCACATGGTCGCCGCCGGTATCACCAGCACGGACGTCGAGGTGCCACTCACCGACCCCGATGTCGCGGACCATGCGGCCGCGTCGGGCACGACGCGCAGCGCGACGGCGATCACGATGGCCGCAGAGCGGGTGGGGCCGGGCGCGATCTGGGTCGTGGGCAACGCCCCCACCGCGTTGGTCGCGGTGATCGCCCACGCGCAGGAGCCGGCGCTCGTCATCGGGTTGCCGGTCGGATTCGTCGGCGCCGTCGAAGCCAAGGCCGAGCTGCGTGCGTCGGGCCTCCCGTCCGTCTCGAATCTCAGCGAACGGGGAGGCTCGGCCGTCGCGGCATCCGCCGTCAACGCCCTGCTCTACACCGCCACGGCGACGCCCCCCGGTTCGCCTTCGACGTCGCGCATCCCGTCGCCTGCCTCAACCCCGTCACCCAGCCAGGAGTCCTCCTCGTGAGTCATGCCATGTTGATCGTCGGCCACGGCACCCGTGACGATGCCGGTCAGGACGAGTGCTCGCGGCTGCTGGAGGTGGTCCGTGCCCAGCGACCCAAGCTGCGTGTCGAGCTCGGCTATCTCGAACTCTGTCCGCCGCCGATCGCTGACGTCGTCGCAGAGATGGTTGACGAGGGGGTGGACGACATCACCGTCGTGCCGCTGGTGCTGCTGGGTGCGGGACATGCGAAGGGTGATGTGCCTGCCGCGATCGCGCGTGAGCGGCTCCGCAACCCCGGCGTGACGTTCCGCTACGGCCGCCCGCTCGGTATCCGTCCTGAGTTGTTGGAGACGGCGGCGGAGCGGTTGGATTCGGCGGTGCCGGAGGCGCAGCGCGAGGACACGGCTGTCGTACTGGTCGGTCGTGGAGCCTCCGATCCCGATGCGAACGGGGACATCGCCAAGGTCGCTCGGATGTTGTGGGAGGGGCGGCCCTGGCCGCTCGTCGAGCCGGGGTTCATCAGCCTTGCGAAGCCCTCGGTCCCCGAGGCGCTGGAACGCTGTCGTCGTCTGGGGGCCGGTCGTATCGCGGTGATGCCCTACTTCCTGTTCACCGGTGTGCTCGAGCGGCGGATCCGGGACCAGACCCGCGCGTGGGCGGACGATCACCCCGACATCGAGGTGATCGATGTCGACTACCTCGGGCCCGACGTCCGGGTGGCCGAGCTCCTGCTCGCACGGGCGGATGAGTCCGATGCCGGAGGAGCGATCGCCAACTGTGACACGTGCCAGTACCGCGTCGCCCTGCCCGGTTTCGAAGAGCGCGTCGGTCAGCCGCAGACACTGCACGAGCATCCCGACGACCCTGGAACACACGGCCACAGCCACGGGCATGAGCACGACCACGACCACGGCCACGGGCATGGCGACCATGCCCACGCTCATCAGGACGGGGCGGCCGCTCCGGCCGAGCGCTCGTGACCACCCACCTCGTGCTCGGCGGTACCTCGTCTGGCAAGAGCAGCTACGCCGAAACGGTGGCGACCGCCGGTGGCGCTCCCGTGGTGTGCGTGGCGACGGGCCGAGCCTCTGACGAGGAGATGGCCGAGCGCATCGACGCGCACCGCCGGCGGCGTCCCGGACACTGGCGTGTCGACGAGACCACCGACATCGCCGAGGTGCTGCGCGATGTCGCAGCGACCGCCACGGTGGTCATCGACGACCTCGAAGGTTGGTTGGTGACCCAGATGAGCGCGGCCGGGCTGTGGAGCGAGGTGGACGTCGCGCCGCTCGGCGCCGAAGGGCAGGCGGCGGTCGACCGGATCGTTCACGAGGCCGAGACCTGGTGGCGTCTCGCCGCCGGCCGTGTGGGGGACACCATCCTCATCGCCGGACAGCCGGGCGTCGGCATCATCCCGATCGGTGCATCGGTGCGCCGGTACGTCGACGTCCACGGTCGGGTCACCCAGCGGCTGAGTGCGCTCGCGGACCGGGCGAGCCTCCTCGTGGCGGGACGGGCGCTCGGGCTTGCCGCGCCAGCCGGCTCCCCCATCGCGGGCGACCGCGGATGGCCTGACGCCGCGTCGCCCGGCGTCACGACGCTGCGCGACCACGGCGATCGTCAGGTGCCGCCAGGTGCGCTCGATCTCGCGGTCAACGTCCTCGATGGTCCCCCGACGTGGCTCCGCGAGCGGCTGGCCGGATGTCTCGACGACCTCGCCGGCTATCCCGACGACACCGCGGCGCGGACCGCGTTGGCGGGGCGCCACGGCCGCGATCCGGCGGAGATCGTCGTGCTAGCGGGTGCGGCCGACGGGTTCTGGCTCCTGCCGCGGGTGCTCGCCCCGCGTTCGGCCGCCTGTGTGCATCCCGGCTTCACGGAGGCCGAGGCCGCGCTCAGGGACGCTGGCGTCCCGGTCGTGAGGGTGCAACGCGATCCGGAAACGTGGCGCCTCGATGTGGCCGACGTGCCCGAGCAAGCCGACCTGGTCGTCGTCGGCCGACCTGACAACCCCACGGGGATCGTCGACGCCGAATCCACGATCGCCGAACTGTGTCGACCGGGTCGGACGGTGGTGGTGGACGAGGCGTTCGCCGAGTTCCTCCCCGACGCGACGGGTATCGCCGCCCGAGGTGATCTTCCGGGTCTCGTGGTGCTGCGCAGCTTCACCAAGCTGTGGGGTCTCGCCGGCCTCCGGGTCGGCTACCTCGTCGCTCATCCAGAACTCGCAGGCAGGTTGGGATCGGCTCGTCAACCGTGGGCGGTCGACACCCTTGCTCTGGACGCGATGATCGCCTTGTGCCAAGCAGAGGACGAGCGTCGTCTCCGGGCACAGGCGGTGGCGGACGTGCGCGCCCACCTGCTCGACGCGATGCGTGCCATCCCTCGCGTGACTGCGTGGGACGCGGCAGCCAACTTCGTGCTGCTGCACACCCCGCAGCCCGATCTGCGTGAACGGCTTCTCGAGGACGGCATCGCGGTCCGACGCGGTGACACCTTCCCGGGCCTGGACGCCCACTACGTGCGTGTGGCGGTCCGAACGCGCGAGATCAACGAGCGACTGGCCGCGGCCGTCGCCCGGCATCTCGGTGAGGGACCGATCCGAGACGCTCCCCAGCGCTCACCCGATCTGCACGACGAAGCCCAAGGAC
This sequence comes from Nitriliruptor sp., assembly GCF_040882075.1. Lineage (NCBI taxonomy): Bacteria > Bacillati > Actinomycetota > Nitriliruptoria > Nitriliruptorales > Nitriliruptoraceae > Nitriliruptor > Nitriliruptor sp. The sequence goes on along the minus strand of NZ_JBBEBZ010000164.1, from coordinate 21,284 downwards.
CGCACGCATGACGTTGCCCCAACCCCTGATCGATCTGCTCGAGGGCATCGTCCCCGCCGATGCCGCAGCGGCGGACGCCGCCCGACAGCGGCATGCGGCGCTCGCCACGCCGCCGGGCGCGCTCGGTCGCCTGGAGGACCTCGGCGCGCAGTTGGCGGCGATCGCGGGTCGCTGCCCACCCCCGGCGGTGAGCGATCCCGGTCTCGTGATCGCTGCCGGCGATCACGGTGTCCATGCGCAGGACGTCAGCCCGTGGCCGCAGACGGTCACCGCCATGATGGTGCAGACGTTCTGCGGTGGCCGAGCCACCGCCAATGCCTTCGCGGCAGCCGTCGGAGCACGGGTCAGCGTGCTGGACGTCGGGGTGGCGACCCGCTTGGAGGACCACCCCCGCCTCCGCCGCTCCAACGTGCGCGCAGGTACCCGGGACCTCAGCGTCGAACCGGCCATGACCGCAGACGAGTGCGTGACGGCCATACTCGCCGGCTCCGGCGTCGCCGAGGAACTGATCTCCACCGGTGTCGACGTCCTCGTCACCGGCGACATGGGGATCGCGAACACGACCGCTGCAGCAGCCCTCATCGCCGCCTTCACCGGTCGTTCGCCCATCGAGGTGACGGGGCGCGGCACCGGCATCGACGACCTCATGCTCGCTCGGAAGATCGAGGCTGTCGCAGCGGGGGTGGCGCGGCACGCGGGCGACGACCCGTTCGCGACCCTGGCCGGGCTCGGTGGACTGGAACACGCTGCGCTCGTCGGGGTGATCCTGGCGGGCGGCGCCGCGCGGGTTCCCGTCCTGCTCGATGGCGTCAATGCCGGTGCGGCTGCACTCGCTGCGGTCGCTCTCGCCCCTGCCTCCCGCGGCTACCTCGTCGCCGGGCACCGCTCCACCGAACCGGGTGCGACGGCAGCGCTCGATCACCTCGGCCTGAGTCCGTTGCTCGATCTCGCGCTACGTCTGGGAGAGGGCACGGGCGCTCTGCTCGCGGTTCCGACGATCCGAGCTGCTGCAGCCGCACTCCGGGATGTCGCGACGCTCGACGACGTCCTCGGGGCCTGATGTGCGGGCGGCGCTGGGCTTCCTCACCATCCTGCCGGTCGGGAGGCTCCATGCCGCTCCGGGCCGCGGAGCCCTGATCGCCTTCCCGATCGTCGGACTGGTCATCGGCGGTCTCTGGGCCGGTGTCGCGGTGGGCGCCCTCGCGTGGTGGGATCCTCTCGTGGCCGCCGTCATCGTGGTGACGGTGGATGCGATCGTCACCGGGGGATTGCACCTCGACGCGGTCGCCGACATCGGGGACGTCGTCGGCTCCCGCCGCCGAGGCCCGCAGGCGCTGGAGGTGGCTCGCGATCCGCACGTCGGCGCACTCGGCGCCCTGGCGTTGGTGATCGTGCTGCTGATGAGGGTGGCGTTCGTGGCTCTGATCTTGGCCGCCCCCGCGGACACCGGGGAGTTCGGATCGCATCCGGCGTGGGCGCTGATCGCCGTACCGGTGGTCGGCCGAGCCGCCATGGTCGCCGCGCTGGCCGGCTCGCCCCGCAGCAGCGGAAGCAGCGCGACCGCGCTCGCCGCCGCGGCCACCCCGCCGGTCCTGGCCTGGTCGCTGATGACGGCCGTGGCGGTGTTGCTGCTCGTCGGCGTAGGTCCGTGGCAGGTTGCCGCGGTCATCGCGGCCGCCACCGCGGTCGCGGCAGGCTCGACCGCCTGGTGGCGACGCCGCGTCGGTGCCGCGTCCGGCGACCTCGTCGGTGCGGTCGGCGTCGTCGCCGAGGTGGCGGTGCTCGCCATCATCGCCTGATCCGCTCCCAGAGCCGGGAGAGAATCTGGGTCTCCCGGCACCGGTTGGGTCGGCCGGGGCGTTGATCGGGGTGTGAGACGATTCCTCGCTGATCCCACCGGTCCATGCGGAGGGCTGCTTCCAGCGGTTGACGTTGGCGCCATCCGTGCCGTTCGAGGTCGGGGGCGGATTCGAGATGCGTCACGGGACCCATACACAGCCACGCGACGGGTCGGATCGTGGACGGGATGTCGAGCAGTTCCTGGAGGAATTCCTCTCGGTAGAACGAGACCCATCCGACGCCGAGGCCTTCGGCGGTCGCGGCCAGCCACAGATTCTGGATCGACAGGCACACCGAGTACAGGCCAGTATCGGCGATCGCATGCCGTCCCAGCACGGCCGGGGCGCCCCGGTTGGGGTCGTAGGTGACAACGATGCCGAGCGAGGCCTCGAGGACCCCGTCGATCTTGATGCGCTCGAAGCGCTGCGCGGCCTGAGGATCCAGTGTCGAGGCGAAGACAGCGCGTTCCTGCTCGACGTGCCGCCAGAATCGTGTGCGTGTGTCGGTGTGGTTCACGAGGATGTAGTCCCACGGCTGGGTGAGCCCGACGCTGGGTGCGGCATGGGCGGCTTCCAGCACCCGTCGCAGGGTCCGCTCAGGGATGGGTTCGCCCGTGAACTGTCCGCGCACGTCGCGGCGTGCATGGATTGCGTCGTAGAGGGGCATCGTTGGACTGTCCATGGACATGGCGGGGCTCCGCTTCAGGCCGCAGCAGCGGTACTCCTCGGTCACCGTGTCGGGCCACGTGCCGGATCCTCACCGGCTTCCCGATTCTCCTTCGTTCGACACCTCGCATGGTTGTTGCCGCGGCCGACATTACCGGGGGCTCGGCACGGCATGACGGCTCGGGAGACACTCGATCGCGAAGACCCGAGCCCACGTCCGTTGGACCGCATACCTGCCCATGGAGATCCTCACAGGTCCGCGGCATCACAGTCCCGGCACCGTGTGGCTGCTGGCCGCACGCGTGGCTCCATCAGGTCTCGACGTAGAGCCTGCCGCCGAGGCGGCGGAACTCCTCGGCCTTCTCCTCCATGCCGACGTGCAGCGCCTCGACCTCGTCGAGCCCGCGTTCGGCGGCGTACTCTCGTACGTCCTGGCTGATACGCATCGAGCAGAAGCCCGGCCCGCACATCGAGCAGAAGTGCGCGGTCTTGGCTGCGGGCGCCGGCAGCGATTCGTCGTGCATCGCCCGGGCGGTGTCGGGATCCAACGAGAGGTTGAACTGATCCTCCCACCGGAACTCGAACCGCGCTTTGGACAACGCGTCGTCGCGGCGCTGTGCGCCCGGATGTCCCTTGGCGACGTCGGCGGCGTGGGCGGCGATGCGGTAGGTGATCAGCCCCTGCTTGACGTCGTCGCGTCCGGGTAGGCCCAGATGTTCCTTGGGCGTGACGTAGCAGAGCATCGCGGTGCCGGCCATGCCGATCACCGCGGCGCCGATGCCCGAGGTGATGTGGTCGTAGCCCGGCGCGATGTCGGTGACCAGGGGCCCGAGCGTGTAGAAGGGTGCGCCGTCGCACACCTGCTGCTGCCGGGTGACGTTCTCGACGACCTTGTCGAGCGGGACGTGGCCCGGGCCCTCGACCATGACCTGCACGTCATGCTCCCAGGCCCGGCGCGTGAGCTCACCCAGGGTGTCGAGTTCGGCGAACTGCGCTTCGTCGTTGGCGTCGGCGACGCTGCCCGGCCGCATCCCGTCGCCCAGTGAGAACGCGACGTCGTAGGCGGCGAAGATCTCGCACAGCTCGTCGAAGCGCTCGTAGAGGAAGCTCTCCCGGTGGTGGGCCAGGCACCAGGCCGCCATGATCGATCCGCCGCGCGAGACGATGCCGGTGACGCGGTTCGCAGCCATCGGCACGTAGGGGAGTCGGACGCCGGCGTGGATGGTCATGTAGTCCACGCCCTGCTCGGCCTGCTCGACGACCGTGTCGCGGAACAGCTCGAAGGTCAGCTCCTCGGGCTGGTTGCCGACCTTCTCCAGCGCCTGGTAGATCGGCACGGTGCCGATGGGCACGGGGCTGTTGCGGATCAGCCACTCGCGGGTGGGATGGATGTGCGCGCCCGTGGACAGGTCCATGACGTTGTCGGCGCCCCAGCGGCAGGCCCACACGAGCTTGTCGACCTCCTCCTCGATCGAGGAGGTCACCGCAGAGGTGCCGATGTTGGCGTTGACCTTCGTGACGAAGTCGCGGCCGATGACCATCGGCTCGGACTCGAGGTGGTTGACGTTGTTGGGAAGGATCGCCCGTCCCGAGGCGATCGCCGCCCGGACCGTCTCCGGCTCGACGCCCTCGCGCGCGGCCACGTAGGCCATCTCCGGCGTGGTCTCACCGCGGCGCGCATAGTGCAACTGGGTGACGTTGCGACCCGGCGCCGCCCGCAGGATCGGCCGTCCCTCACCCGGCCCCGCGGTGGCGGGACCTGCAGGACTCTGGCGGGTGCCGGCTGCCGGGCCGGCCGCGTACGGGCGGGCTGAACCGACCTCCACCACATCGCCACGATCTCGGACCCAGGTCTCACGCACCGCAGCGATGCCGCGGGCGAGGTCGATCTCCACGTCGGGATCCCCGTGGGGACCGGAGGTCGTGTAGAGCTCGACCGGGTCGTTGGGCTCGTCCCCGAAGCGTCCGCTGGTCGCCGTCAACGCCACGCGGGTGATCGGGACACGGACGCCGTCCGGACCGTCGATGTGGGCACGCGAGATTCCTGGATGTACGTCATCGATAGACATCGATGCCTCCCTCCGCCGGCGTTACCCGGATCAGGTGCTGACGGTCGGTGGTGGCGGCCACCCTCTCAGCCCGTCGTTCCCACGGGCTCCCGCGATCGGTCGCCGGCGACCCTACTGAACGTCACCCGTCCTGCCCAGAACCTTCGATGGCCCGGCCCAAAACGAGCACTCGCACGCGCGAGGCGGCACGAGGCGGAGCCGACTATGGACGGATGACCGGCGTCGCGAGGCGTCCCGGAGCCGCACCGCACACAACGGGGACTCGGATCGGGTGTGTTGTCGGCTACGAGCTGTGGGTGAGGGCGGTGAGAGCGCGGTCGGGTGAGACGTGGGTCGTGTACACCGGACCGATCGGGGTACGGGCGAGGTCGAAGGCAAGCGTGACAGATCGATCTCCCCGGCTGTGTGGTGGAAGGGGGCGAGGTGTGCGAGCTCGTTCATGACACCGAGGGCGTGACGGTTGCGGTCCGGGGACGACGGGTTCTCGTGCGGCTGCGGCGGTCGCCCGGACGAAGGGCGCCGGTGCGTGGTGTGGTGGGCAGCGAGGAGTGTCTCGATCGCGTCGGGGAACCGTTGGAGGAGCGTGGCGTGGCTTGCCGGCGCGAGGGGCATCAGCAGCGGTAGGTAGGTGTGCTCGTCGACCAGCGGCGCGACCTGGGGCTTCCAGAACAGCACGGTGGCGTACCAGCTTCCGAGCGGTCCCGTCGGCTGGTCGATGTCGGAGGGCGGCGTGGGGACGCGGTCGAGGAACTTCCTGGTGGCGTGGATGACGACCATGCCCTCACGGCTCTCCGTCGCGGTGTTGACGGCAAGGACAGAGATAGCCTGGCGGAGCGCCACCGCGAACGTGTCGTCGCACTGTCGGTGTGGGCAGCAAGGTTGCCCGGGTGCGATGCTCGGTGGGCGTCTCGGCCAAGCGACAATCGGTGCAGGCAGGCTGACTGGGCACGGCTGGTGCACCACACTGGCACCACAATCGGGTGAGGGATGATGCGGGAACCTGCCGTAGATCCCCGAATCTTGCTGTGGTGCAGCTGCGGTGCAGGCCAACATCTCGAAACCCTCGATTACAGTTTACGGCCCTGATTCGCAGCTATTCAGGCCCTTTCTGATGTGTCGATCGCGCTTTAGGGCACTTCGTTCGCAACGAAGGGGCCGTCGGTTCAAATCCGATCACCTCCACCCGAAGAACGCCTCGTAGCGCCCGCTACGGGGCGTTCTTTCTGAGCGCCTTTCGTTCGCGGCGTTCCGGAAGTACGTAGAAGTACGAAAACTGGAGTGGTGCTCCAGTTTGAGAAGGCTAGAGCCGTTCTCGCTATTCGACACCATGAGATGCCGGGGTTCAGGCGCTTCGCTGCGAGTAGCGCGCTGTCGGAGAACGGCGAGTTGGTTATCGAGGTGCTCCGTTGGGAGTTCGCCGAAACCTGCCTCGCCTCACAGAGGGCGGTGTTGACGCTCGTGGCGGTGCGGCGCGCGGCTTGCCACTCCCGTTCGGCGTGATCCAGTCGCATCGAACTTGGAAACGACGAGACCTGCTGTGCTTCGGTCACCCGTGCGAGCGACGCTGAAGGCGCTGTCAGTCTGGAACCGCCAAGCGGAGGTGTCGATGAGGTAGCGCGTCCCCGCTGACCTCAGCATCGGGAGGATGTCGCGGTTGGTCGTGACCCACGAGCCGTCGAGGATGACCCAGGGGAGGGACACCGGTTCGGGGTCGAACAGCGACTGCAGACCGAGCGCCCGCTCTAGGGCTCGGTAGTTGCCCAGCTCCACCCGTGGAAGGTAACCGTGGCCGAAACCGAGACCGTCCGTCGCTGATAACCTGACTTTACGTCGACGTTCTAACGACGTAAGATACGCGTACGGGTGTTGAATCACAAGCATGTATCTCGGAGGGACGCGGATGAGCACAGTCACGACGCTGCTCGACGACATGCTCGAGTCCGCCATCGTGGACGCCCCCGACATCGCGCGGATCCTCGGCACAACACCTCGGTCGGTGGCTCGCTGGACGACCACCGGGGCGGAGCCACGCCGGCAGAACGAGGAGCGGCTGCTCGAGTTGAAGGCCGTCATCGACGTCCTCCGCGAGGTGATGCGCGACGAGCCAGCCCGGTTGTGGCTCCGCAGCCCGGTGCCCGCACTGGACTACGACAAGCCGATGGACCTGATCGAGCAGGGCGAGTACCGCCGAGTGATCGGGGCGATCCTGTCGATCGGTGAGGGCGTCACCGCCTGATGGTGCTCGACCGAAGCCGGATCGCCACCGCCCCACGCGTAGCGCACGTCGCTACTGCGTTCCGGAACCAGTCGCCGCGCTACGACCCGCGCAGTGGCGAGGGCGCAAGGATCAACGGCGGTCGGTTCAATCCGCCTGGCAGCTTCCCGGCCCTCTACCTGTGCGAGACCCGACCGTGCGTGGTCGCGGAGTTGACCCGGCAGGGCACCCGGCACGTCGTCGGGGTGGAAGGGCTGCTGCCTCGAGTGCTGTACCGCTACGAACTCGACCTACACCGGGTGCTCGACCTCACCGACGCGGCGACGCGCACCCATCTCTGCATCACCAAGGACGAGCTCGTTGCCGACGACTGGAGGGTGTGCCAGCAGCTCGGGACCGAGGCCCACGCGGTCGGCGACCAGGGTATCCGCACCTATTCCGCGACCGGTGTCGACACGGTCCTGGTGGTGTTCCCCGAGCTGCTCGGCGGCAGCCTCATCGAGGCCGAACTCGTCGAGCGGTGGGACGACCTCGCCGATCTCGCGTGATGGCCAGACGTCGAGTATCCACACCGGCGCGCACGTGCACTCGGCTGTCGGCGGTACCTCGCTACGGTCCTGAGTGACCGAGGAGGGATCGATGGTGAGCCGGCGAGAAGTCGTGCGCGGTCAGCCAGGCACACAGAAGTACGTAAACTGGAACCCTGCTACGAATCTTGTGCCGTTGATGCCGAGCTCGTGCTGACCCACCTGTCGGGGCGAGATCTCGGTTGCGGTGGTTCTTGGGCTCAGTCCGAACCGCCGGGGTAGCACCAGCTCGCGCGGGTGATGAGGTAGCCACCGGCCGGAGACTCGATCAGCTGGATCTCACCGACCACCTTGCCTCGGTGCGTGATCGTGGTGCCGGCGATGGTTGTGTCTCGCAGGATCGGGATCTGGTCGAGGAAGGCTTTGGGCGCGTCCTCTGGGGTCGAGCTACCTGCCGAGCCCTCGGCGATCGCGTTGTCGACGTCCTCGCACAGCCCGGCCAGCTCCGGGTCGGTGACGAGGCGACGCGACGGATGCCTCGCCCTCGTGCTCATCGATGAGGTAGGTGTAGCTCAGGTCCTCCCCTCGGTCTGCGGCCGTGACCTGCCAGCAGCCTGGCTCGTTGGGCTGCACGTACCAGGTGGCCTCCGGGATGCTGGGCGTGGGCGGGTAGGGGTCGGGCGGGGTCCGTCGCTGTAGACACGCGCGAGGACCCTGAAGCGTGTCACGGCGATCCTCGGACTGGGGCCATGCGGAACCCAGCAGGGAACTGGGGCGACCGGATCTACAGCAGCGGGAGTCGGCGAACCCGGGCCCCGGCGGGGGTGAGTGCGACCATCGCCCCTCCGGTGAGCTGGGCCTCGAGCTGCTCGATGCAAGCGGTCAGGAGGTCGGCGAGCTCCGGTGGGCGGCGATCGACCACCTCGCGGACGAGGATGACGGAAGGTGCTGTGTGGCGCCCGTCGAAGCCAGAAGCGCTCCGAAGTCGGTGTCAGCCGAGACGATGGTCCGCCCGTCGGCGAGCCCGAGGTCGATGATCTGCCGGTCGGACGATCCGGCTGCCTCGAGGTCGCGGACGTGCACGGCGGCGTGGCCAGCCTCGGTGAGCAGACCCGCGAGCCGCGGTGGCAGGTTCTCATCGATGAGTAGCTTCACGCGGGGGAGCGGAGCCGATGCACGTGCACGTCGGTCGCTGCGGCCGCGTACTCCAGCGCCTGCTGGATGTCAGCTTGTTCGAGGTCGGGGTACTCCTCGAGGATCTGATCGAACGACCAGCCGGCGGCGACCAGGCGGACCACGGTCTCCACGGTGATGCGCAGGCCACGGACGCAGGGCTTGCCCTCGAGCTTGTCGACCTTCCACAGGTTCCGGGCGGTTCGCACCGAACAGGAGCAGATGGGGCTGTGAGTGGCCGACCACGGGGCAAGCCCGACCCGCTCGAGCGCGAGATCGAGGCCGCGCTGGACCCCGGCGGGTTCGCTGGGGTGGATGAAGGTGAAGGTGCTTCGTAAGCTCGGCCGAGAGGACGAGGCTGTCGAGACGTCTGGGGCGCCTACCGCGAGCATCCCAGCCGCTTCACCTACGACGAGCTCCTGAAGATCGTGTCGGTGAGCGAGCGCGACCACTGGCGTCGCCGACGTACGGTGGTTTCCGGGATGGGTCGAGGTGGCGATGACAGGCGAGAGCGACGGCAACGATCGTGATGGGCGCGATGACGACCACGGCGTGTGGTGGGACGCGCTCGACGACGACGTGGAGTTCGAGGAGGAGCTCATGGAGGCGTGGGCCGAGGCTGAACGCCACGCCGCGGAGGTGGTCGCGCTGGGCCTCTCCGAGGTCGCTGTGCCGACGCCCTCCGACCAGCAGCTCTCGGCGGCCGCGGGTGGTCTGCGGCGCGCCCACGCACGAGGGGCGACTCCCGCGAGGTGGATGTTGCAGGCGGCGGGCATCGAGCGGCCGGATGACCTCGACGACGGGACGCTGCTCATCGCCGCGGTCGCCGCCACCATCTCGATGGTCGAGGATCCGGGCCTGCCTCCTGACGAGGCGGCGTCGATCATGACGCTCGAGCTGGTCGACTGGGTCGGCGCGATCTTGGGAGCCGTTCGCGCGGGCCCGGGCTCGGACGCCACGCCGTCGGCATTGGTCGACCACGGGTTCGCGGCCGATGAGGTCGATGAGGTCGAGGAACCTCCCTTGGAGGCTGACGAGCGAGAGATCATCGAGCACGGCTTCTTCCTGGTGCTCCTGGCCTGGGACGCCGCCGGCGTCGTGGTCGACGGTCCTGACGACGCTCGACTGACCACCGTGGGCGCCTGGGTGCTCCCGCGCGCCGCTGCGGCGGCATGGAGTCCTGCGCGTGACGCGCGTGACGCGCGTGACGACATCCCGGCGCTCCCGGCGCTCCCGGCGCTCCCGGCGCTCCCGGCGCTCCCGGCGCTCCGGGCGGTCGCGGACGACGACGCCGCCCTCGACGATGCTGACCTCGACGACCAGGTTGCGGACGTGACGTGGGTGGAGCGCTCCGGCGAGGATCTGGAGGACTGGGGTCTCAACGATGTCGAGACCGCGGTGGTGCTCGCGGTGCGCGAACTGTTGACGACCAGCAGCCCGCTGACCGAGCAGGAGGTGGCCGACCGGCTCGTTCGAGACGGCGTCGTCGACGCTGCCGAGCTGGAGGAGATGCGCGACCTGCTCTGGGACGTGCCGGGGATGCTGCGGCTGCGCGATCGTCGGCTGGTCTACCTGCCCAGCCTGGTCGAAGGCCGGACCTTCACCCACCGCGTGACGGGACTCGAGCTCGCGGAGCAGCGCCTCGAGGTCATGCCCGACCTTCCGCTGATGGTGACCTTCCTGCCCCCTCCGGCCCTCCACGATGGCCGCGCGGTGCGGATGCTCGATCCGGCGTACCCGTTCGACGAGCGGCGTGGCAGCTCGTTGTTCGGTCCGCCCGGCTGGCTACCCGCCGGGCTCGCAGCCGGCGACCTCGTCGCCTGCCGAGTGGAGGACGGTCGGCTGACCGTCACTCGGGTGTCGGACGACGGCCTCGACGACGAGGACGCCGAGCTCGCCGCGCAGCACCTGGCAGACACCTTCGCTGCGCTCGGCGCGACGAACGTGGTCGGGGGACCCCTCGACGCACCGGAGCTGGTGCTCGAGACCGTCACTCACTTCCCCGTCACCTTCTGCCGGGCGACCGCTCCGCTCGCCGAGCTGCTCGACCGCGCCGGACTCGCCCACGATGACGCCGAGGTGTTCGACCCCGACGGGCCGGACGAGTCGGCGCCGCAGGACGAGGTGCGCGCGCTGCTGCTCGCCGAGGTCTACGGGCTCGACGAGATGGAGGCCCAGGCGGTCGGCATCCTCGAGGCCGCCCTGGACCTGTGCGAGCGCGATGAGCTCGAGGAGCTGCCCGCCGACCTCGCCGACAACCTCACGCCCATGCTGCGCCTGGCACCGGAGGTGGCCGAGGCGCTGGTCGACCTCCAGCTCGGCACCGGCCCCCTCGACATCGGCGGGCTCGACGCCGGCGTCGGCGCCCTCGAGCGCTTCGAGCGGGTCTTGCGGCCCCATGCGCGCGGGGCCGCTGCTTCGGCGCTCGACCTCGTCGTCGCGCGCGTCGCAGAAGCTCGCGGGCAGACACTGGCCGCGGAGACCGCGCTGCGGCGCGCCGCCCGAGACCCGGCGTGCGCGCCCGCGCACGAGGATCTCGCGTGGTACCTCGAGGACCGCGGCGATGTCGCCGGCGCACTCAGCCACCTGCGACGGGCCGGCGTGCCAGGCGACGACCTCCGCGTGACGCGTCTGGAGGGCCGTCGTGTCGCGGCCCGCAGCGTCGGCCGCAACGACGCCTGCCCCTGTGCCTCGGGACGCAAGTTCAAGAAGTGCTGCGACCGGGTCGGCGGCGGCCCGCTGCCGGACCGTGTCGGATGGCTGCTCGACAAGGTCATGAGCCACCTCACCCGGCCGCTCCACCGGGGCCTGTTGCTGCCGCTGATCGAGGCACGCGCGGGCGACGCGACCGACGACCGACGTCTCGAACGCGCCGTCGACGATGGGGTCGTGGTCGACGCCGCGATGTTCGAGGCGGGCGGCCTCGAGCGGTTCCTCGTCCAGCGCGGCGTGCTGCTCCCCGACGACGAGCGCGAGTTGGCCACCAGCTGGGTCGGCACGCGCCGCTCGCTGTACGAGGTCGTCGAGGTGGACGCCGGTGTGGGTCTCGAGCTGCTCGACCTTCGCTCTGGAGACCGCGTGGGTGTGCGGGAGCGCGCCGGCAGCCATCAGTTCACCGCCGGCCAGGCGCTGTTCGCGCGGGTGTTGCCCGACCATCACAGCCACCAGCTGTCCGGCGGGGCGGTCCGGGTGCCGGTGCAACATCGGGACGCGGTCCTCGCCCTGCTCGACACCGACCCCGGCGCTGTGGCGATCTGTGCCTGGGTGGCGGCGCTCGAGGCGCCACCGACCCTTCTGACCATGGAGGGCGAACCGACCGTGATCTGCACCGCCGAGTACCGCGTCGGCGATCCCACCCGGGCGGCGGCCGCGCTCGCCGAGCGTTACGAGGCCCTGGACGACGGTGGGCGATTCGTCGAGTGGATCGAGGTCGACGGCCAGCGGTGGGGACGTGGTCAGCTCGTGCTCGACGGCGACCGTCTGCGGATCGAGACCAACGCCGAGGCACCCCTCGAGCGGCTCATGTCGGTGATCGAGGAGGTCGTCGAGGGCGTCGAGCTGCTCGACGAGAGCCGGCGACCGCTGACGGAGGTCGCGGCGAGCGCCGACCGCAGCGCCGACCGCAGCGCCGACCGCAGCGCCGACCGCAGCGCGGACGCGTCGGGTCTCGTCGACCCCGACGACCTTCCCGAGGAGTTGCGTGAGGTCCTCGACCAAGAGATCGCCCATCGTGAGGAGGCCTGGGTCGATGAGTCGATCCCGATGCTCGGTGGGCTCACGCCCCGTGAGGCGCTCGACGACCCGACCCGCCGCGAGCAGCTGCTGGCCTTCCTCGACGAGGTCGAGCGCGAGGCGCTGCACGGTGGGATGCGTGCCGACCGCATCCGCAGGCTGCTCGGCATCAGCCGAGGTTGAGTTCGCTGGCCGTGGTCGAAGGCGACTCACGTCTGCCCGTGCCCACTTCCCCGCGGGATGATCCAGGCCGTCGGCTGCCCGGTCACCTCGGCGATGAGGTCGAAGTCCCTGTCGTAGTGCAGCACCGTCGCATCGTGGACCAGGGCGGTGGCAGCGACCAACAGATCGGGGATCGGACATCGATGTTGGCCACGCTGCGCGAGGCGCCGCTGGACGTCGAGCGCTGCCCGGGTGACCGCGGCGTCGACCGGCAACCAGGTCAGAGCATCGAGATGAGTCCGAAGAGCCTCGTAGTCCGACGCGTTGCGGGTGGAGCAGAGCAACTCGAGCGCGATGATCTCACAGACGGCCAGGCGCCCCTCGGTCGCGATCGCGGTCAGGGTCGCCTCGGCCCGCTCATCGTGGCGTTGCTGCTCGTACGCCGACTTGTCCACGAGGTAGCGCGTCACTCCCAAGCCGTGTCCATGATCTCGTCGTCCCCCAGGTCGTCGTCGCTGGTGCGTAGGTGGTCGAGGAACGCGAGCCGTTCCCGGCGACTGGCGACCTCTGCCAGCGCGCGGTTGACCGTCTCGACCTTGGTCGTGGTTCCCAGTTCTCGGGCGGCACCAGCGAGCGCGTCATCATCGATGTTCACCACCGTGCGGGTCATCGCGCACCCTCCCTAGATATCCCGTGAAGGCGGTAAGGATATCACCGAGGACATCGGCCCGATGCGCCGATCCTTCGGTCTCCCACCGCTGCCGCGCTCGCGCTCGGACCGGTCTGGATGCCTGATCTCGGGACGGGCTCATCGGGCGGATCGCGTGGATCGCTGATCGACGGGCCTGAAGCGAGTGTCGGAGACGGCGAGGTTGCAGCCCAGCGCGACGGTAGCTTCGCCTCCCCGGGAAGAGCAGCCGTGACCGAGCAGGGAGGGTGGAGCGATCGGGTTCGAAGGGGCGTGGCGGATCGTCGAGTTGGACGCGTGGGACGTCGACGCCGCGGATCTGATGGGTCCGGCCTTCATCGAGTTCGGCTCGCGCGACGACGGTCGCTTCCGGTTCATCGCCGTGGCGGGCTGGATGGACTGCCGGTACGCCGAGCGTGACGGGCGGCCGTTGGTGGAGTTCACCTGGGATGGCAACGATGAGGACGATCCCGCCAGCGGCCGCGGCTGGGCGGTGCTGGAGCCCGAGGGCACGCTGCGCGGGCACCTCTACCTCCACCTCGCCGACGACTCGGGGTTCCGGGCGGTGCGCGCCGATCTGGAGCGGACAGGGCAGTGAAGCGGCCGGCCACGGAGCGAGCCCGACCCGCTCGAACACGAGATCGGGGCCGCTCTCGATCCGGGCTACTTCGTCTTCTACCGCGCGGGCCTCGGGTCCGTCGCCGACCTCGAGATGGTCGCGGCTGACGTCGCGGTGCTCGTCGGCAGTGCGACGGCGCGGGCGATCACGCTCTGCGAGTCGTTCCTCGCCGGTTGCTAGGAGTAGGAGAAGGCCCGGTGGCTGGGTCCGTGCCCGCCAGGCCGCCGGCGCGGACGCCGCGGAGACCAGCACCGGATCCGACCCGTCGTCCGATGTGGGCGCGGCGGAGCCGGCCGCGAGGATGGCGAGGAAACCGCCACGCTCGGCTGCCGGCAGAGCCTGCCAGTAGCGTTGACGTCGACCGGGATCCTCCGCGCTCGCGCTCGCGCTCGGACGGAGACGGTTGGCACGCGTCAAGCGGCCTGCCGCTGCGAGATCCACGCCATCGGCGACGGCGAGGAGCGCCTCTGCGCTCTCGCGCAAGGGCACTGTCGTGCCGGTGGCCGTCACAGCGGACACCGCAGCGACGAACCCTCGGCCGCTTCCCTGACCCGACCCTCCGCCGCAGCGCAACGAGGGTTCCTCGTGGGTGCTCGGAACGCCGGCGGTCGTCGTCTATGCTGCCCCATCCGACGTTCCGCGCTGTCCCTCGCGCCGTAGTGGCTTCCCCCGGGTGACCCGTGCGCAGCTGGAGCTGACCTGTGGATCTCGTGTCACGCCACCCGGCCCCACCTTCGTGACGGTCCTGCACGCCGTGTGGGCGGCCGACGATCGTCTGCACGTCTGGGGCGAACAGCCGTTGGTCGCCGGGCGGCTCCCGCGTCCCCGGGGCCGGGCACCCGCCGACGGTCGGCCGCAGCGTCACCCCTACGCGGCGCGGGCGTCGACGCTGCGGGCAGCGTTGGGCGAGCTCACCGGTCTCGACCTGGCCCGCACCTCGCCGTGGGTCGAGACGCAGCTCCTCCTGCCCACCGGGGCTGCCGTCCCCGGACCTGCCCGGCGCGAGCGACGTCAGCGAGCTCGCGCGTGGCACGCGGTCCTGGCGGGCCGACGCGCTCGAGCTCGACGCCGGCAACGCACTCGCGCTGCTGGCGAGCGTCCCCGCCGAGACGCCGCCGAACACGCGACCCGCGGCCTCGCTCCGTGCGGCTGCGACGCTCGCGACGCTCGCGACGCTCGCCCTGGAGCTCACGGCCCGTGGACGGGTCGTCCCCGGACTGGTCACGCGCGCCGGACGCTTCGAGGCACGCTGGTCGCCGGTCCTCGACGCCATGGACCGCCGCCGGCTCACCGCGCTCGTACCCGCGCTGCCGGCGGCGTTGCTGGCCGCGGCCGGCGAGGAACGACGGCCGGCCGGCGAGGTGCTGCGCGAGCTCGTCGAGCATCTCGTCGACGCCGCCTGCCGCAGCGCCCTCGGGGGGCGTCGTCTCACCTCTGGTCGTGGTCGACGAGCTGTCGAACGAGCGTGGCTGCTCGCCCTGACCGCCGACGACCCGGGCGTGGCCCACGTCGATATCGGCGAGCTGCAGCTGCTGGCCAAGGAACTCGAACGGTGGCACCGCTCGGGCCAGCAGGCGACGCCGTTGCGTGCGGCGTTCCGGCTCGAGCCTCCGCCACCGACCGTCCGGGCCGACAACGCGGACATCCCTCACGACGGAGACGTCGCGACCGAGCCGGGCTGGCGGCTCGAGTTCACCCTCCAGGCGACCGACGACCCCAGCCTGATCGTGCCCGCCGCGGAGATCTGGACCTCCGAGGAGACCCTGCGGTTCCTCGACCGCACGCTCGAAGCTCCCGAGGAGCGGTTGCTCGGTGACCTCGGTCGCGCTGCTCGTCTCTATACCCGGAGATAGGACGGGCGCTCGACGCCGCCCGCCCGGAGGCCCTCGACCTCGACCTCGATGAGGTGCTGGCGTTCCTCGGCGACACCGCGTCGCTGCTCGAGCAGGCCGGCTTCGGTGTGCTGCTCCCCGACGAGCCGCGTCGCCCGGCGCGACTCGGTGCGCGCTTGCAGACCTCCGCGCGACGTCGGGGTCCGAGCCGGGCGAGGACTCGGGCCTGCTCGGCTACGAGGGGATCGTCGACTACCGCTGGCAGGTCGCCATCGGCGACCAGAGCCTGACCGTCGAGGAGCTGACCGAGCTCGCGCGGCTCAAGGCACCGCTGGTCCGTCCCCGCGGTCGCTGGGTCGAGCTGCGTGAGGAGGATCTCGCCGCCGCGCTCCGGTTCCTGACCGACGGCGCCAGCGGCGAGATGACGGTCGCCGAGGCCGCGCGGATCGGGCTCGGCGTGACCGATCCGGGCACGGAGCTCGAGTTCGCAGGTATCGACGCCGATGGTCCGCTCGGGGTGCTCCTCGACGGGTCCGCCGATCGGCGGATCGAGGCGCTGACCACCCCGGCCGGTCTCGACGGCCAGCTCCGGCCCTACCAGGAACGCGGGCTCGCGTGGCTGGCGTTCCTCGACGCGGTCGGCCTCGGCGGCTGCCTGGCCGACGACATGGGGCTCGGCAAGTCCGTGCAGCTGCTCGCCCTCCTCGTCCACGAGCGCACCGCCATCACCCGCCGGTCGAAGCGGTGGCCGGCACCCACGCTGCTGGTCTGCCCGATGTCGATCGTCGGCAACTGGGAACGGGAAGCGGCCCGTTTCGCTCCGTCCCTGCGGGTCCTGGTCCACCACGGCACCGACCGGGTGAAGGGCGAGGAGTTCGCGGAGCAGGCACGCCGCGCGGACCTGGTCCTGACGACCTACGCCCTCGCCGCCCGGGACCACGAGGATCTCGCGGCGACCGGGTGGCGCCGGATCGTCCTCGACGAGGCCCAGAACATCAAGAACCCCGCGGCCCGGCAGACGCGGGCCATCCGGGCGCTCGACGCTCCGAGTCGGCTCGCGCTCACCGGCACGCCGGTGGAGAACCGGCTCTCGGGGCTGTGGTCGATCATGGACTTCTGCAACCCCGGCCTCCTCGGGTCACAGAAGGCGTTCCGCGAGCGGTTCGCGGTCCCGATCGAGAAGCTCCACGACGACGAGGCTGCCGCCCGCCTGCGCAGGATCACCCAGCCGTTCGTGCTACGCCGCAAGAAGAGCGACACGTCGATCATCACCGATCTGCCCGACAAGCTCGAGTTCGACGAGTCGTGCCGGCTCACCCGCGAGCAGGGCAGCCTCTACGCGGGCGTGGTCGAGGACATGCTCCAGCGCATCGAAGAGACCGACGGCATCGAACGTCGCGGGCTCGTGCTCCAGACGATGCTGCGCCTCAAGCAGGTGTGCAACCACCCGGCCCACCTGCTCGGCGACGGTTCCCGGCTGCCGGGCCGATCGGGCAAGCTCGACCGGTTGGACGAGGTGGTCGACGAGGTGCTCGCGTCGGGCGAGAAGGTCCTGGTGTTCACCCAGTTCGCACGGTGGGGCAGCCGGCTCCAGGCGCACCTGCGCGAACGGCTCGGCCGCGACGTGCTCTACCTCCACGGCGGCGTGAGCAAGCTCGAGCGCGACCGGATGGTCGCCACCTTCCAGGCTGACGGTGGTCCGCAGGTGTTCATCCTGTCCCTCAAGGCCGGTGGGGTCGGGCTCAACCTCACCGCGGCCAACCACGTCGTCCACTACGACCGGTGGTGGAACCCGGCGGTCGAGGACCAGGCCACGGATCGGGCGTTCCGCATCGGTCAGCAGCGTGACGTCGTGGTCAGGAAGCTGGTGTGCGCGGGGACGCTCGAGGAGCGGATCGCCACGCTCATCGAACGCAAGAAGGACCTCGCCGAGCGGGTCGTCGGGACCGGCGAAGGGTGGCTCACGGAGCTGTCCACCGACGAGCTCCGTCAGGTGATCGCCCTGAGCGCCGACGCGGTCGTCGAGGAGGAGGTGGACGGTGCCACGTCGCGGTGACCGCTGGGCGGACGGGTTCCCGCCGCCCGCCAAGCCCCGCCCGGTCGAGGGCGGGATCGTGGCGCGTAGCCGACGTGGGCAGATCGGGGAGAGCTGGTGGTCGCGCCGCTTCCTCGAGGTGCTGGAGTCGCTCGGCATCGGCGGGCGGCTCGACCGCGGGCGGACCTACGCTCGCAAGGGTCAGGTCATCGCGATGGACGTCGCGCCGGGGGCGGTCACCGCATCGGTGCAGGGGTCGCGGGCCCGGCCGTACCGGGTGCGGATCGCGCTGGCGCGGCTGTCGGAGGCGGACTGGCGCCGAGCCGAGGACGCGATGGTGGCGCGCGCGTCGTTCCTCGCCGCGCTGCTGGCGGGGGAGATGCCCGCCGACATCGAGACCGCGTTCGAAGCGTGCTCGGTCGAGCTGTTCCCCGCCCGTCACGTCGAGCTCGCCGGTGAATGCTCCTGCCCCGACTGGGCCAACCCGTGCAAGCACCTGGCCGCGGTGTACTACCTGCTCGCCGAGGCGTTCGACGACGATCCGTTCCTGATGCTGCGGTGGCGGGGGCGCGAGCGCGACGAGCTGCTGCGCAACCTCCGGGCGCTGCGTGGCACCGACGTCGCGCCCGCTGTCCCCGAACGCGACGACGATCCGTGGGCCTCGGTCGAACGCGTCGAGGTGCCGGCGCTGGACGAACGCCTGGACGACTGGTGGGTCGCCGGTCCGGCCCTCGGGGACCTCCGGTTCCCACCCGATCGTCCGAGGGTGCCGGCGGCCACGCTGCGGGGTCTCGAACCGCTCGACCGGACGGCCGCGGGTCAGCCGGTCGTCGAGGTGGTGGCCACGGCCTACGAGGTGATCACCGAAGCGGCTCGCACCCGCCTCGGCGGGGACACGCGCGAGTCCCGGTCGTCCGCCGGACGCTGACCACGTGCTCACGACGCGGCGCTGCGGCGCCTGGCGGCGGCGGGGTCGAGCTCCTTGGTTGCGGCGGTCCACCTGGTGCGTCCGCGGTCACGGTGAGGTTGCACCACCTGGTGTCAGCGCAGGCCGAGGTCCTTGGCGATGATGGTCTTCATGATCTCGGTCGTGCCGCCGTAGATCGTGGTGATCCGCGCGTCCGCGTAGAGGCGGGCGATCGGGTACTCGGTCACGTAGCCGTAGCCACCGAACAGCTGCAGGCAGCGGTCGGTGACCCGCTTCTGGAGCTCGGTCGCCCACCACTTGGCCTTGGCGGCATCGGTCGCGGTGAGCTCGCCGGCGTTGAGCGCCAGGATGCAGCGGTCGATGTAGTGCTGGGTGACCTCGACCTCGGTCTCGCACTCGGCGAGGACGAACTGGGTGTTCTGGAAGCGGGCGATCGGCTGGCCGAACGCGTCACGTTCCTTGACGTACGCGAGCGTGAGGTCGACCGCCGAACGTGCAGCGGCCACCCCGGCGATCGCGATCGACAGCCGCTCCTGGGCGAGGTTGGCGGTGAGGTAGCCGAAGCCCTCGCCCTCGGTGCCGAGGAGGTTGCTGACCGGTACCTCGGCGTCGGTGAAGTGCAGTTCCGCGGTGTCCTGGGCGTGCAGGCCGACCTTGTGGAGGTTGCGGCCACGTTCGAAGCCGGGCGTGTCGGCCTCGACGACGATCAGGGACATCCCGCGGTGGCGCTGGCTCGGGTCGGTCTTGACCGCGACCACCACGAGGTCGGCGTTGATGCCGTTGGTGATGAACGTCTTGGACCCGTTGAGGACGTAGACGTCACCGCGCCGTTCCGCGGTCGTGCGGATGCCGGCGAGGTCCGACCCGGCGCCCGGTTCGGTCATCGCCACGGCCGTGATCAGCTCGCCCGACACGATGCCCGGCAGCCACCGCTCCTGCTGCGCCTCGTCGGCCTGCTTCGTGAAGTACGGCAGCACGATGTCGGTGTGCAGCGACAACGACAGGCCGGCGCTGGACACCGCGGCGTACTGCGCCTCCTCGACCATGATCGCGTTGAACCGGAAGTCGTCGACCCCGGCGCCGCCGAACCGCTCGGGCGCCTGGAAGGCCAGCAACCCCTGCGCGCCGGCGGCGGTGAACAGCGACCGGTCGACGATGCCGGCTTCGTCCCAGCGTGCGTGGTGGGGGACGACCTCGCGCTCGTAGAAGGTCCGGACGCTCTGGCGGAACAGGTCGTGTTCCTCGGTGTACAGCTCGCGGCGCATCGACGGCTCCTCGTGGGGGGTCGGCTCTAGCGCGGCGCCATGCGGATGGCGCCGTCGAGGCGGATGGTCTCGCCGTTGAGCATCGGGTTCTCGACGATGGCCTGGACGAGCTGGGCGAACTCGGACGGGTCCCCGAGCCGGGACGGGTGTGGGACCTGTGCGCCGAGCGAGTCGAGTGCCTCCTGCGGCAGCCCCATCAGCAGCGGTGTGGCGAACAGGCCGGGCGCGATGGTCACCACGCGGATGTGCTTGTCGGCCAGGTCGCGAGCGATCGGGAGCGTCATCCCGACGATGCCGCCCTTCGAGGCCGAGTAGGCCGCCTGGCCGATCTGGCCGTCGAACGCCGCAGCCGATGCGGTGTTGACGATCACGCCGCGTTCCTCGCCGTCGAGGTCGTGGCGGACCATCTCGGCCGCGGCCAGACGCAGCACGTTGAAGGTGCCGACGAGGTTGACTTCCAGCACCTTGCGGAACCCGTCGAGCGGGGCCGGTGACCCGTCGCGGCCCACGACGCGAGCGGGCGGGCCGATGCCGGCGCAGTTGACGACCACGTTCAACCGTCCGAGCTCGGAGGCGACCCCGACCGCCTCGGCGACCGCGTCCTCGTCGGTGACGTCGGCCGGGACGAAGCGGACCCCGTCACCGAGCCCGTCCGAGACGGCACCACCCTCGGAGGAGGGCAGGTCGAGGACGACGACGCGGGCGCCCCCGTCGACGAGACGACGGACCGTCGCGAGGCCGAGCCCGGAGGCGCCACCGGTGACGAGCGCGACGGACGAGGCGAGTTCCACGGGGAGCTCCGAGGTGGGGAGAGGCGGGAGGGTGGTCATCCTACGAGCCGGGCCGAGGCCCCGGAGGTCGTCGATCGGGGCGGGCGGTGCCGGGTCGCGCACTAGCCTCGGCTCGGTCGCCGATCGAGGAGCCCACCGTGCTGTTGCAGGACCGGATCGCCATCGTCACGGGAGGTGCGCAGGGGCTCGGGTTGGCGATCGCCACCCGGTTCGTCGAGCAGGGCGCGACCGTCGTGCTGGCCGACCTCGACGCCGACGCGGCCGACGCGGCAGCCGCCGACCTCTCCGGTGACCGAGCGCACGGTGCGGCCTGCGACGTGACGTCGGAGTCGGACGTGCAGGACCTGTTCGACGCCACGATCGCCGCGCACGGCCGGGTCGACGTGCTGGTGAACAACGCGGGCATCACCCGTGACGCGGTCGCGCACAAGATGACGCTCGAGCAGTTCCGGCAGGTCATCGACGTGCACCTGCAGGGCACCTGGCTCGGCACCCGGGCGGCGCTGACGCACATGCGTGGGCGCGAGGGCGGGGGCGCGATCGTGAACCTCTCGTCGCTGAGCGGCAAGATCGGCAACCTGGGGCAGACCAACTACAGCGCTGCCAAGGCCGGCATCGTGGGGATGACCAAGGCGTCGGCCAAGGAGGGGGCCCGCTACGGCATCCGTGCCAACGCCATCCAGCCGGGTCTGATCCGCACGGCGATGACCGATGCGATGCCGCAGGACGTGGTGGCCGACCGCA